>JAOUKJ010000374.1 GCA_029882675.1 Cyclobacteriaceae bacterium | reverse complement strand
GGCTATTATGGCCGGAGTTTTCAACGACTGGAACGTATATCACCAGCCAGCAGGAATTGATTTATCTTCTTTTGGTGCCCAGCTTGCCGTGTCACCGGTGGATGGCCTGGACATGTATTTCAACTTTGTGACCGGCGACAATGATGGATCCGAACTGGATCTGACCGCCGGATATCAAATCAGTGACCAGTTTTATATCGGGTTGAATGCCGCTAGCTGGAAGGTGGATATTCCTGCTATCAATGATGAGGCCAGCTTTAAAGGTGCCGCATTATATGCGCAATACGGTGTAAGCGATGTGGTTGCCCTGGGACTAAGAGGTGAAATGTTTTCCACCAAAAATTCAGGTTATATAGGATATGACCTCACCTCTGGCGCTGAAGCAGAAGGTGTTACGGCCATCACCCTTTCTGCCAATATCGGATCAGGAGCATTAAAACTTATCCCGGAATTTCGTTTCGACAGCGCTTCCGAAGCAGTATTCACAGACGCCAACAGCAATCCCACCAACCTGGCAGTCCAGGGGCTGGTAGCTGCTGTCTTTGCATTTTAATATTTTAGGTTCATTTCATAAGCAAGGTTAGTTAGAACAATAAATCACTCAATTATCACTCCGTTCTATTAAAAAGCCCGGGCCATTTGGTCCGGGCTTGCCTTTTTTTGACAGATACAGTACAGAAGGCCTCTGCATTTAACACATCCTTCTCTCTGCTATTCGATCCAGCGGGGTTGCCCCGGCTGTAGCGCCACACAAGGTTCCCACTTTCCGGGTATCTCCACATGCCGGAATACTTCCTTGCACACCAGTTCTGTACGTTGGTATCCCGACTGCGTCAGACTTCGCAAAGAAGAGAAAAAATCATTTTCTCCACTTTTAGATTCCTTTTCCAAATCACGCATCAGGCTTACCTGGTCTTCATTATCGCAAGCAGCGTATAAGTCACCGTGTTCGTCCTTCGCCTTTTTATTCAGGTAGTCCAATCCATCCGCAAACTTCTTTCTCTTTTCCTCTTTATAGATCACACTCAGCATATCATCGATAAAATGATGCACTCCCAACTCTGATGCGGAAGGGGTGGCTGTCTTGGGAACAATAACATCAATAGCTGCTCTGAGGGCATTTCCCTGATCTGCGTTAAGGGCCTTGGGTGCCCAATCAGCAGTAGCGGGAGTACAACTATCCAACAATCCCACCAATCCGGGCAGAGCTGCTGAAAAGCCTATGAAAGTAGCCGAATTTTTAAGTACTTCTCTCCTTTTCATAATTTTTATATTTTGTTAAGTATCTTAGTACCTGACCTCTCCCCTACAAAAAAATCATTGAGGCAAATGGCCAGGTCTGCCACACTATATATTTTGTTTATTTAATTCCTTAACGGCATGGTCACAAGCTCTGGCCGTCAGGGCCATATATGTCAAAGAAGGATTTTGGCATGCTGAAGAAGTCATTGCTGCCCCATCCGTGACAAACACGTTGGGTGCGCCGTGCACCTGATTGAATTCATTGAGCACCGCGGTTTTAGGATCTTTACCCATACGTGCCGTACCCATTTCATGGATACCCAACCCGGGGGCTCCTCCCCTGTCGTAGGCTTTCACATCGCGTAATCCGGCAGCTTCCAACATCTCCACAGCAGAGTCAGCCATATCCTTTCGCATCTTCATCTCGTTCTCCTTAAATTCGCAGTCAATCTTAAAGGTGGGCTGTCCCCATTTGTCCTTTTTATCATTGTCCAGCACAACATGATTTTCATGGTATGGCAAGCATTCACCAAAACCGGTGAGTCTCATACCCCAGGGGCCTACTTTGGCCATATCTTCTTTCCAGTCCGCTCCAAAACCATCTTGCGAACCATCCGCTTCCATGCCACCTCTGGAACCACCACCCTGGTATCCAAAACCACGAATATAATCATCACGTTGATCGCTGATGTTCCTGAAACGAGGAATATATATTCCATTAGCCCGCCGTACGGCATAGTATTTATCTTCAAGTCCGTCAAAAGAACCACTGGCACCTACCAGAAAGTGATGATCCATCAGGTTATGTCCAAGTTCTCCACTATCGTTGCCCAATCCATTGGGGAACCTGTCTGATATAGAATTCATCATCACAAAAGTCGATCCCAATGTTGACGCATTAAGGAAGATTATTTTCGCATAAAATTCTTCCATTTCACCAGTTTCCGCATCAATTACGCGTACGCCAGTGGCTTTTCCTTTCTGATCGTCATAGATCACTGAATTCACAATTGAGTGTGGACGCAGGGTCATATTTCCCGTTTTCATTGCTGCAGGCAAGGTGGCCGACTGGCTGCTGAAATAGGCTCCAAAAGGACACCCCCTGATGCACCGGTTACGGTATTGACAAGGCCCGCGGCCGTTATGTTTTTGTGTTAAAATGGCTGTTCGGCCAATGGTGATCCTGCGGTCGGGAAATTCGGCTTCCACTTTACTTTTAAAATGCTCCTCCATGCAGTTGAAGGCCATCGGAGGCAGAAATTTACCATCCGGTAGTTGAGGAAGGCCTTCAGCCTGCCCACTAATCCCGGCAAATGTCTCCACATAATCGTACCATGGTTCCAGGTCTTTATATCTTATGGGCCAGTCTATAGCTATACCATCTTTCGCATTGGCTTCAAAATCCATCTCACTCCACCGGTAGCTTTGCCGCCCCCATAAAAGTGACCTTCCCCCTACGTGATATCCCCTGACCCAATCAAAACGTTTCACTTCGGTATAAGGGTTTTCGTCATCCTTCACCCACCAGTGTTTGGTGGTTTGTTTTACCGTATAGCCCGTACGATTTTGCACATGGTAATGTTTTTCCAGTTCCTCTTCAGGAACCTGGTCATTATGCGGCACCTCCCACGGATTGAGATTAGCCGTGGGGTACTCCCCGTGCTTCACGTCCCTGCCCCGCTCCAGCGCAAGTACTTTAAGCCCTTTTTCACAGAGCTCTTTAATTGCCCAACCGCCACTGATACCCGTTCCGACTACGATGGCATCGTACGTATTTTGCTTCGTTGAATTTATATTCATAATATACTTTAAATATTATAATGGTTGCTAAAACTAACGTCCCTTGGATAAGGAAGCAGCGCCTACAAAATGAAGGCCATTAAAGGCATTCGTAACGGAGGGCTTTGTGAAAAAAATTCCGGTAAATGTATAAAGAGCTGTTTAATTAACGAAATAATTTATTGATTTTATCTGGCTTCACCCGTTTTAAATATGCATATGTTTCCTGTTTTTCTTCTTTACCCTGCCTGGGGTAAGATATGCCACTACTTTTTTCAACACGTCAAAATACAATGTTATGCAAAATACCAGCGTCATGAACCAGATCATAGCGAGGTTGAAATACAAGGTGTCGATCTGTTTACCCATAAAATATTTTTCCGGGGCATAAAATCCCGTCCTGAAATCAAAATAATGTGCGGGTTGGCGGTCTAATCCATACACCGGATAAACTTTTTGAATCAGTTGCCCGTCAATTTTAACCACACGGTTTATATCCCGCGTATTAATCACACTTTCAATCACCTCCTCATTCATATACCGCTTACGTAAGGCGCTCACATCAACGCCCTGCGCTTCTTGTTTCTTTAATACCTGATCCTTGCCAAGATCAGCGTCACTTCTCCTTTTTTTGTACACTTGCTTCAACGTTTCTATCACCTTACTTGACGCCTGGTATACCTGGTAGTCGAATGCCTTCAATGTAAGCCCCTGCATCAGACTATCATTGGTTTGTCCAAAACGCCGCATTTCGTTTTGCAATTCAGTTCGGACAATATTCAGTGATGCTGTGAATTCTTCCGGGCGGGTAAACTTTGCATCGGTATTTTGCAGACAGTAGTCCAGTTCTGTTTCAATAGCTGGCAGATAATATATCTTTTTGTAATCTGCCAGGGCTATTTCCCGGTCATATCCGTATACTAGTTCGCTATACGGATTGTTTTTAAACTGTGTCACCATTGCCGCCTCAAAGGCCCATCGTGAGGCCATTATTTCTCCAAAAAAAGGAACACTTACAAAGTTACTCACTTTAGGATTGAACTTATCAAAGTCTACCACTACCCCACTCAACAAAAGCTGCGGGATAAGCAACAGGGGAATAATAATGTATATAGCCACGGCAGAATTAAAGCTCGCCGATATATTCAGTCCCAGCACATTTGCAAAACATGAAGTGGAAAAAAGCAATGCCCATATTCCGGGTTCCACACCATGAATTTCGAGCACCAGATCGCCTATTATCACAAACGAAGCCGTTTGAATAGCAGAAACAATAAACAGGACCAATACTTTTGACAACAGGTATGAAAATTTACTCAAGTTTAAAAAGCGCTCACGCTTTAATATCATCCTGTCCCTGAAAATTTCTTCTGCACTCACCGTAAGCCCCATAAACAAGGCTACAATGATGCTCATGAAGAAATAAACGGGAATATTACTGTTTTTGAAAAAGGA
>JAOUKJ010000373.1 GCA_029882675.1 Cyclobacteriaceae bacterium | reverse complement strand
TCCAACGGAGAGGAAACCCTTTATGGATTATTCCCCATCACAAAGGAAGACAAACCAGGCTCAGCCCCCGTAAAAACCATTCAATTTAATGACGGTGAGCCACCTCTTTATGCTTTGGAAACAACAAATAAAAGTAAGCAGGCTGGGAATAAAGTAGCTCTTCACTGGGAAATTAACGAAGAAAGCTATGCCAAAAACAAGGTATTCAATGGGTTTAACATTTACCGTTCACAGGACAATGCACCAACCCTTAAATTAAATAAAACGCCTATCTGGATGAAAAACGACAACGGGATGGGCAATATCTATTTTGATGACGAGATTCAAGGAAAAGAACCCGTCACCTACCACTACGAAATACGGGCCGTGACCCTGTTCAATACTGAATTTACTGCCGGAAGCTTTTCCATCACCACAAAAAAAACTGACAGCTTCGCACAACCACCTGATCTTCAGGAAGAAAGCATCGGGGCAAATTATAACGATGGTGTCCGGCTATACTGGCAGGCCATGACCGGAACGGAAGTGCAGAAACAGTTTATCGAACGTAAGGAAACACTCGCCGGCGTCTGGGAAAACATCACAGGAGATATGAACAAAGAAACAGATACTTATCAGGATCAATCTTCACTAAAAGAGGGAACCCAATACTTTTACCGGCTTTCTGTTATTCTCGGTGATGGTCGGATGGTGAGGAGTAAGACCGTTTACATCAGTAAAAAAAAAGATTAATCCTTTTACCTGTCACACACCTCACCGGCCAGTTTCTGGAGGAAGAGGCAGGCGGGCAGAAAGACAGGCCTGCAGGCGGAATCATCCGGATTGCCTGGCCGGATATATATTCCGCCGAACCACTATTTAAAGGTTATATACTCTATTCCAACTATCCGCCCGATACCACTTTACTTCGTGAGTCGAGCATTCCGCTTATCATGGATACCAGTTTCCTCTACCGTGTGGACTATCATGCTTCCCGGGAATACCGCTTTGCAGTAAAGGCACTCTTTCACAACGGATCCATCAGCCCTCCGGGTGAAACACTAAACATCACGGTACCCTCTTTGCATTTGCCTAAAGTTAAAATTACGGAAGTATTAAAAAACAATGGCCGCGCAACAATTATATGGTCTTACCCTCATGACATTGCTGACCTTCAGGGTTTTTTGGTCTATGACAACGGCAACCGGATCGACACCGGCTCCATTAACAAGGTTCGGCGCAGCTTTGAGGTAAACATCCCTGAAGGACGCCAAATGGCACTCTCTGTCACGGCAACCACGACCTCCGGACTGGAAAGTGATCCTTCACTGACTTACATCATTTCAAGGTAACATGAGTATTCATGACACAACACAGTCCGGCACATATCCATGAAAACATATTGGTGAACAAGATATTTACCATACGCGGATACAAGGTAATGATCCATAAAACCATGAATAGTACTGATCAACTGACCACAACCTCCTCCAGTCCCATAACATTTCCCGTCCTGCTGACCATCGGTAGTTTGTCCATATAGTTAACTTCCAGGGAGGGCACTCCAAAGTCCTCCACCACCTTCCCCCGAAGACGATAAAACCCCCTCCCCCTGAAAGGATGTACTTTTGCGGTATTTGGAAAATGCACCGTATCAAAAACATTTCCTTCCCGGTCGTAGAACGTACCAAAATACATCAGCTTCCCGTCTTTTGTGCCTGTGTATTTGATCGTGATCAGGTAGCCCACCATTTCGATCTGCTGGTGCATTCGGCCCTTTAGATCTCCTGCCACAGCATTGCCATAATTACTTGTAGCCACCAGTTCAAAAGGGTCGCAAAGCGGAAACCCAATGATTTCCAATTCATCAAAAGCATCCTCATGCTTTTTCCGTTCCAACTCCGGAAAGGGGCATGCCGAAGGTTCGGCATTAAAAAGGTCAGGCAGATAAGTGGTTCCTCTTTTTCTTTCTCCAAAATAAAGCATCGCTTCCCACAGCAGCCGGGGCTTTGACTTCCCTGTAAAACGAAAAGCCCCCACCCTGATCAGTATACGTAATTGTTCGAGATGTACAGGCATTCTCCGCACGAAGTCATCCAGACTACGAAAAGGGCCATGCCGTTCACGCTCTTCCGGAATGGCCCCGCCCAGCTTCGTCTCCAGACTTCTCAGGTGGATAAACCCGATGTATATTTCCTTGCCAAACAGGGTTGTCAGGTGCCCGCTCCTGTTTACACAGGGCGCCTGGATATCTGCACCACTCATCCGTGCTTCATGAAAATAAAACTCCGTATGATAAAAGCCCCCAAAGTTATTGATCACCCCTACCATAAATTCCAGGGGATAGTGGGCTTTCAGGTAAAGGCTCTGATAGCTCTCTACGGCATAACTGGCCGAATGTCCTTTGGAAAAAGAATACCCGGAAAAGCTTTCGATCTCAAACCACACCCGGTTGATCACCGCTTCCGGATAGCCCCGGGCCCGGCAGTTTGCAAAAAACCGCTCTTCCACCCGTTGAAATTCCTTTCTCGAACGGAACTTCCCCGACATCCCCCGTCGCAGTATGTCTGCCTCCGAGAGACTAAGGCCTGCAAAATGGTGTGCTACCTTGATCACATCTTCCTGATACACCATCACACCATAGGTCTCCCTCATCAGTTCGTCCATCAGGGGATGGATGGCTTCATAACTCCCCCCCTGTTTTACAATGTTATGCCGCTCAATATAGGTGCGCATCATCCCCGAGCGCGCTACACCCGGCCGGATAATGGAGCTGGCCGCCACCAGGGTAATGTAATCATCACATTTCAATTTACCCAACAGACCCCGCATGGCCGGTGACTCTACATAAAAACACCCCATGGTCTTCCCCCTGCGCAAAAGTGCCTGTATTTTAGGATCCTTTTTAAAATCTTTGAACCGTTCAATATTTTCTTCAACACCACGATTTTTTTTCACTATTCTTACGGCCTCTTCTATGTGTCCCAGGCCCCGCTGACTCAATACATCAAACTTATAGACACCCATGTCTTCTGCATTGTGCATTTCAAAATGAGCCACCGGGAAACCTTTCGGTGGCAGGTCAGTAGCAGTATAAGCATAGATGGGCCTTTCGGTAATCAGTACGCCTCCGGCATGAATGGAAAGGTTGGCGGGCATATCATACATCCGCTCTGCATACCGGAAGATGAGCCGCGTGATATTGTCTTTATTCCGCCTGGCCTCCGGGTAGTCTACCAGGTCGTCAATCTCGCGTTTTGGCAAGCCAAATACTTTGCCCAGTTCACGCAATATGGATTTTCGTTTATAGGTGGTGTGCGTGCCCAGCAGTGATACGTGGTCATGACCAAAGCGCTCAAAAATAAACCGGATTACCTTGTCGCGGTCTTTCCATGAAAAATCCATGTCAAAATCAGGAGGTGAAGACCGCTCCGGATTAAGGAACCGCTCAAAATACAGGTCAAGCTCCATAGGGTCTACATTGGTAATGCCCAGACAATAAGCCACCATGCTGTTGGCCCCGCTTCCCCGGCCAATATAAGGATACCCTTTGCTCCGGGCATGGTTAATAATCTCCCGGGCAATCAGGTAATAGGAAACAAATTTGCGGGCAAAAATGATACTCAACTCCCGTTCAAACCGCTCCAGCAACACCTCATTGTCTGGGTCATAACGCATACAAAACCCCTCCCAGGCCTTTGCCCGTAACAGGGCCAGATCGGCACCCAGACTGCCCGTAAGGGTACGTTTGTTCTTGTCTGTTCCTAAAGTAAAGTCAACCCCGCACTTCTCCACCAGCTGATCAGCATTTGTCACCAGTTCCGGATATCGCTGAAAGTGCCCCCTCATCTCCTCGCGTCCCCACATCATCTCATCAGGCTGGGCCTGCTCATGAGCCGGTAATTTACTCAGCAAGGTATTGTTGGCCACAGCCCGCAACAAGCGGTGGACATTGAAACACTGCTTTCCGCTGAATGTCACAGGTTGCCAGGCCACCATTTTATTTAACACCACCTCCGGAGCGGTATGCAACCGGTTCAACTGCGCATGCCTCACCCCGACATACTCATTTTCCCGAAGCTCCTGCCAGGGCCGGCTACCCCACTTCTGCCAGGGATACACGATATATACATTGGAAAATTCAGGCGCCCAGGCCCGCAGGGGAAGATCCTCATTATTATGATGAGACAAATACTTGTTGAGTTCTTCAAACCCCTCGTTATTAACTGCCAAACCAATATACAACAACTCATTGTCCCGCCGGAATTCAATACCTATCGCCACTTCCAGAGCATACTCCTTTCTGCGCTCCCGGCATATCCGAAGTAACTCTATATACGCCGCTGTACTGTTGATGTCTGTCAGCACAAGCTTTCGCACACCACACCTTTTGGCCTCATTAAAGAGGTCGGCTACGGACAAGGTGCCGTATTTGAAGCTGAAGTATGTGTGACAGTTGAAGAACATAGAGTCAAGAACCAAGAAGTAAGAGGTAAGGAGGT
>JAOUKJ010000372.1 GCA_029882675.1 Cyclobacteriaceae bacterium | reverse complement strand
AAAGCTGTCTTCATATTTTGAAGACAGCTTTTTTTTTGATCCGTTTTGAGACTCCGGTGACACCAAAGATGACTATATAAATCCCTGCTTCCCCTTGCTTAAGTAAATACTGCTCGTTTTATTTATCCTTTGTTTTAAAAATTCAATACAACATATGCCCATGAAACAATCTACTTTTAGGGCCTTAAGGATTTACGAAGAGGATCAGGGTCACTTTCGTCAGCAAGTATCCGAATGCCAAATCAACGATCTACCCCGGGGAGAGGTGTTGGTGAATGTTCATTATGCCGCACTAAACTATAAGGATGCGCTCTCTGCCAGCGGCAACAAGGGTGTCACCCGTCAATACCCCCACACACCGGGCATCGATGGAGCAGGTGTTGTTGCCGAAAGCCAACACCCCGACTTTAAGGAAGGCGACCAGGTGATCGTGACCAGCTACGATCTGGGCATGAATACCAACGGGGCCTTTGCCGAATACATCCGTGTGCCGGCATCCTGGGTGGTACCCCTTCCCCATGGGCTTGGGTTGAAGGAAAGCATGATCATCGGCACAGCGGGCATCACAGCAGGTATTGGTCTTTATAAAATGGAAAAGGCGGGACAACACCCTGATCGGGGGCCTATTGCCGTGAGTGGCGCTACAGGAGGTGTTGGCAGCATGGCTGTTGGCATTCTGGCCAAAGCAGGATATGAGGTGATTGCTTCTACCGGTAAAACACAGGAAGAAGCCTACCTCAAAGCACTGGGAGCCACCACTGTTGTGGATCGTGAATACCTCAACGACCCTTCTGGCAGGTCACTCCTCAAGCCTCTGTGGGCAGGAGCTATCGACACCGTGGGAGACAACACACTGGCCACCTTACTCAAAGGATGCGAGCCGGAAGGTAATGTTTCCTCCTGCGGACTGGTAGGTTCACCCAGGCTGAACACCACAGTCTTTCCCTTTATCATCAAGGGGGTCAACCTGCTGGGCATTGATTCGGCTACATTCCCCATGTCGAGCCGCAAGGTAATATGGGATAAACTGGCTGATGAATGGCGCGTTCCCGGATTGGAAAAAATAGCAACAACCATCTCATTAGACGAGCTCAGCACATATATAGACCGTATGCTGAAGGGTGAAGTAAAAGGAAGAACGATTGTAGCTATGAATCAATGAGATAAATCGTCTTCTTAGCCAAAAGAAGGTCAGTGGTTAATCAATGATTTCTAAAGCGACTCCAACTGGGCATCAGTAGCTTCTATATTGTGATATACTTTTTGTATATCATCATCGTCTTCCAATGCATCGATCAGCTTCATTGCTTTGGCAAAGGCATCGTTATCGAGAGCCACCGTAGTAGAAGGTATACGTTGCAGTTCGGCATTTTCAGGATTCAGGTTTAGCGACTCTATTTTCTTTTGCATGTTGCCAAAATCCTCCATTGCACAAGTCACGGCCATATACCCTTCCACAAATTCCACCTCTTCGGCACCACCATCGATGAGCTCCAGGGTAAGATCATCTTCATCGAAGTTCCCTACTTCTGTTTTAATACTAAAAATGCCTTTACGATCGAACATATATTCCACAGATCCGTTTACGCCCAGGCTTCCCCCATATTTAGAAAAAATAGACCGGACATTAGATACGGTTCTATTGAGGTTGTCCGTGGTACACTCCACAAAGACAGCCACACCATTGGGGCCATAGCCTTCATAGGTTGTTTCGAGATAATCCTCAGCATCGGCGCCAATCGCCTTTTTAATGGCCCGTTCGATATTATCTTTGGGCATATTTTGACCTTTGGCATTTTGAACAGCCAGTCTGAGTCGCGGATTAGTATCAACATCACCACCACCAATTTTCGCAGCCACAGCTATTTCTTTAATAATCTTTGTGAAAATTTTTCCACGTTTTGCATCCTGGGCTCCTTTCCTGTGCTTAATATTCGCCCATTTACTATGTCCTGACATATGAATACCTGTTTGTTATTAATTTTTTAAACTTCATATCAAACTACAAAACTAGATAAAACTTTTGATTTTCAAGGAGCCTGACCTACCCTGTTGTAGTCGTTTTTTGCATCTTTTTATAATAAACGTTGAGTCCAACGCCCGTAATGACCAGCAACATACCGGTATAGGTCATAAAATTAAACTCTTCACCAAACAATAACCAGCCAAATCCCAGGGCATAGATAATACCAATATACTTCAGCGAAGCTATTTTTGATAGTTCTTCACGTTGGTATGCCATGGTCATCAGCGTCTGTGCCACCTGTACAACCACACCCAAGGCCAGCAAAAGCAACCACTCCCATCCCTGGGGCATCACCCAGTTAAATGCTGACAACCCTCCGGTAACAGGCAGGGTGACCAATGGAAAGTAAAACACAATGACCAGGGGGTGTTCCCTGACATTAATTATACGGATAATATTATATGCCATTCCAGCAAAGAAAGCCGCCACTATGCCAATGAGCAGGTAAGTCATGGTCAGTCGTTCGTCATACCCCTGGATGACGACCACCCCGGCAAAAGAAATAGCGAAAAAGAGCCACTGAATGGGGCTGACCTTTTCTTTAGCCATAAATACGCCTAGAATAGCAGTAAACACCGGGGCCATAAACTGGATGGTCACCGCACTGGCCAGTGGTATTTTTTGTAAAGTATAGAAATACAAAATTAAAGAGACGGCCCCAACGCCACCACGCAGGAAGAGCAGACGTCTGTTGGTACCCCATACGTTTATTCTGCGGGCCGTTAAAATAGCCCCACTAATAACCAACGAAATAACCGACCGAAAAAAGACAATTTCAACCGAAGGAATGCCTGGCACCAACTTTACCAAAACATTCATCAGTGCGAAGAAAAATGTTGCCACCAGCATTAAGTACACTCCACTGAGCTTCATTGGCACAAATATGAAAAAAATACGTGGAAGAGCGGTGAAGAATTGCTAATATTACATAATAATTTCAAAAAGGTGAAAGACTACTATGCCATCCTGCATGTGAGTAAAGTGGCCAGCTATGAAGAAATAAGAAAGTCGTATAAAAAACTGGCTGTCACTTTTCACCCCGACAAAAATCCGGGGAATTCCTTTGCTGAAGAGCAATTCAAGCTCATCAATGAGGCCTATCAGGTATTGTCAGATGAGGGGAAGCGCAATACTTATGATTTTATGGTTTATCATAAGGCCGCTGACAAATATCACCAAAAAAAACCTACAGGTGACACTCCCGTAAACAGCCAGCGGTCATCGGCCAAAAAAAATCCCTACCAAAACAGACCACCCCAGCCAAAGAGAAGTTATTATATTATAGACAAGGAATATTACCGGGTTCAGAAAATCATTCTGATCATTTTTTTTACCATGCTGGGAATGGCCTATCTGCTCAATTTGGGTAAACACTACGTGATCGAATTGCGTGAAAAGGCCGAATTGGAAGCCATACGCATGTCACTGGACAGTGTTTATGGTGAGTTTGAAGCCACCAATTACAGCTTGTCATTAAATATTTTATCTGCCCTTCTCGACAGAAACATCCTTAACAGGGATATTTATCAAACTAAAGACAGTCTGGTATTTGAATTGCGGAAAAAGGCCGTAACCAGCTTCAGGGAAGAAAACTACGACCAGTCGGCTACTTTGCTGGGCATTGTAGTTAACTATGAATTACCTATGGAGGAAAGCACCCTTCAAATGCTCTCTGAATCATATATAAAGTCCGGCAAGAATGAAAAGGCTGTTCAGCTCTTAAAGGCATTACTCCGGGAAAAACCCGACAACATGGAATTGATGATCCGGCTTTCCAAAATTCTATTTGAAGAACAGGGTAACGTAGCTGAGGCTTCGTTTCACCTCGACCGCGTGAAAGACTTGTACCGGCAATTACAAATACGGATTTACGGCAAGGCTTTTGAACTTGTCATGGTACCGGAAACCACCCCTGAAATTTATTATGAATTGTTTTATTTGCGCGCGCAGGTAAATATGTCCCTGAATGATTTTGAAGAAGCCTATACCGACTGCAACTGGGCCATTTTTCTGCGTCCTGAAAGACCTGATGCTTATCTTTGGCGCATAGAAAGTGGCATCCAAACGGGCATGTTGTCCAGGGTGTGTAATGATCTAAAGCGCGCTCAGGAACTTGATCAGGAAGTAGACAGAACTGTTGTAAAGCGATATTGCCATAACTCGTGAGGGTGATTTAAGGTAAAGAAAACAGCATTTTATGCTACCGAAACCTACGTACTTCTTAATTTATATAACTTATACACAATATAAAAGATGATTCCCCACACGGCTATAATCAGTGATGTAGTTAAAACGATAAGGCTTATCGGTGCATTTGCTCCGGATGCCCATAAACTTCGTTTTTCAATATCAGGGTTTATGGCTGTAATTATACCCCAGTTAATCAGCTCAGATGTTTCAACATTACCATATAGTTCACTTTCCTGAATCTTTGCGATTACTTCAACTTGCCCGGTAGAATCTCCCGGAAGCTCCTTGGGA
>JAOUKJ010000371.1 GCA_029882675.1 Cyclobacteriaceae bacterium | reverse complement strand
CATGTCGCCTAAAAAGGGCCGAACAATCCATAATAAAGGCAGGAGAATTCACCACAGAAGAACGGGGCGTATGGGTCGAACCCAACTTTTTTGACATGTTCGACTACCCTTTTCATAGTGGAAACAGAAAATCCATCACCCAACAACAAAATAGCATCGTATTGTCAGACAAACTGGCCAAAACACTTTTTGGCGATTTGCCCGCCATTGGTCAAACGGTATATCTGGGAAAAGATGAAGAACCCTTTCAGGTAAGTGGAGTCGTTTTGCAGGAAAAGGTAAAATCGCATTTGAATACGGCGTTCTGGCTTGTTTCAACCCGGCCCTGGGGTGCAGACCAACCGGCCGGGTTTGATACCAACTGGCTCACGGTAAGTAGTTTCAGTTATGTAAAACTAGAAAAAACAGCCAATGGAAAGGAGCTGCAAAAAGCCCTGGACGACATAGTAAAAGAGATTGTAGGGCCAACCGTAGGTGCAGACGAAAACATAGAAGAATGGATGGAAAGTGATGGAGCCTTCCGGTTTTATGCTCAACCCATCGAGGATATACACCTTAAAAGTGAACTCAGGTTCGACCTCAATCCGGGGGGAGATAATACAACCACCCAGACTTTGCTGGTCATCGGTCTGATCATCATCATTATGACTGGTGTCAATTACATCAACCTGGCCACGGCCCGTGCCACAAAACGTGCAAGGGAAGTGGGTGTTAAGAAGGTGGTCGGTTCTACAAAAAGCAGTCTGATCATCCAGTTTTTAGTTGAATCACTGTTCTTATGTTTGGTAGCAGCAATTCTGGCAATTGTATTTGCAGAGGCCTTCCTCGTCATTTTTCAAAAAGCAACCGGCCAGGAATTGATGACTACCCTGCTCAATTCAGCCACCGGATTTATATTCGTATTTGCTCTTGCAGGGATTATCGGCCTGCTTGCCGGGACATATCCGGCCTTTTTTATATCATCCTACAAACCGGGCGCTGTACTAAAGGGAAGTTTCAGCACTTCACCGGGTAATCAGGGATTCAGAAATACCTTGGTAATCGTTCAGTTTGTGTTTTCAATCAGCCTGATCATTGGTAGTCTGACCATCTTTGACCAACTCCAGTTTATGAAAAACAAAGACCTGGGGTTTGTCAGGGAAAATGTTTTAGTAATCAATAATGCCAGGGTTTTAAATGAAAATTTCAAACACTTTAAAGAGACTATTTCAAACAGGGCAGAAATTGTAAATATCAGTTCGGTGCGGTCACTTCCCGGATCGTCCACTTCTTTTTCCTCCTCGACTTTATATCATGACAGTACAGCCACGCCACTTTCAGCCAGGCGGTTTGCCGGTGATTACAATTATCCCACAACACTTGGTTATGACTTTATTGCAGGAAGAACATTTTCAAAAGACAGAGCCAGTGACACCTCCGCCGTTATCTTAAACGAATCGGCAGTAAGGGCACTTGAACTGGATGCCCCCATTGGTAAAATTTTGAACAAAGGGAGTACACAAATGAGCAACCTGGAGGTGATCGGGGTGATCAGGGACTTTAATTATGAGTCATTCCACAATGTAATTGGCCCGGCCATGATTACCCTTGAAAATGACCTGCCCGGCAAAATTATTATGCGCATTTCCACAGCCAATCCTCAACCACTGATAGACCATATGACAGAAACCTGGTCAGGGTACCTTCCCGACGAGGCAATCAACTATTCTTTTCTGGATGATAATTTCACTGAACTTATGGCCTCTGAACGATTAATGTCGCAGGTAGTGACCATGTTCACTTCGCTTGCTGTGTTTATTTCCTGCCTTGGGCTATTGGGATTGGCCTCCTATTTGGTCAGTCAGCGCAAAAAAGAAATCAGTATCCGCAAGGTACTCGGAGCCGGAGTGGGCAATATCCTTTCACTCCTCAATAAAAAGTATGTAATGCTTGTGATCCTCAGTTTGTTCATATCACTGCCCCTCTCGGCCTGGGTCATGCGCGAATGGCTGATGGGCTTTGCGTATAATGCAGGTTTGTCTGTATTGACCTTTATAGCCGCCCCCCTGTTTATGCTGCTGATTACCCTGCTCACTGTTGGCTACCAAAGTATGCGTACTGCTTTGGAAGACCCTGTGAAGTATTTGGGGGAGGAGTAAGTATGTTTTTTTTCACCAAAAATAAACCGAATCACAAGCGAATACTACAGAGGTTTCACAAGGTGCTTACGTATGTTTTTATTAATTGACACTCACTCCGTCTTTTTCTTAAAAACTGTTTCTCTGTTATTCTGGTACAATATCATGGCGTCTGTCTCCCCTTTATCGTTTTGACGAAATTCAACCTCCAGATTAAATTCAATGATTTGAAACCTTGTTTGTGAAACAGCGAAAAAATTATACTTGTTCGGTCCGGCGCTTAATCTCAGGCGGCCCTCCTCAAAAGTAATTGCAAGAGGTGGATTTTCTTTGAAAGCATATTCTCCGGCATATTGCCTTAATATTTCCGCAGCAACTTCTACCTTTACCTCAACATCCTCCAACCTGGCCTGTATCCCCCACCCTCCGAAATTTTCCGTCACTACCATCCAAACCTCATTTTCTCCTTTTTTTAATGGCAGATAAAGGGCATCGTAATACCCGATCAGTCCGGAAAATTGGTGATCCCTAGATAAGTACGCATCCTTTCCCACAAAGACCAAACGGTCATTGTAATACACCCGCGCTTCATCGCTGAAACCAAAGGAGAACCGCTTAATTTCTTCTTTATCGGAATGAATGATGACGCGTGCTACTGTGGTACTTTTTAATAGATCATTACTACTCCCAACGTATTCCGAAAGGTTTACCAATCCGGATCCCTCGCTTTTAACCTCCTTCCAGGTCATAGCCTTTTTTAATTCATCATCGATGTCGGTTATTCCATAAAACTCATCCCTGGCAAACTCCCCTCCAATCTGCCAGTTGGTAATTGTTCCTTTTTTGGGAGGAGCAGGTATTTGTGTTTCTTCAACCTCCGTAACACTTTTCGTATATTGAAAATTTGCAAAATGAACGGGAGCTCCCATGGCCCTGAGGGTGATCTTTCCCTCTTTTGGAGCTCTTTTCAATTCAACTACGCTTAAAGCCGGCAACTCTCTGTCGTCCCAAAACAAACGGGCCTTGTCTCCGGAAATTTCAAGCTTTATATGTTGCCATTCGTCATACTTAAAGGTCAGTGAATCGGTATATCCCTTTCCGTGGTATAACTGCCAGGCCCCGCGGCCATTGAAAACCGGGTTATATTGCAATGCATCGGGATCTCCGGAAGATCCCGGCCTGAAATAGATGATCTCGTGATTGTCTTTGTCCTCCCACCGGAAACCAATGCCCGGAAAGGCCCTTTGGTCGGGAAAGTTGATATCGAACTCAATGGTTCCATTTTCCAGCAGGACATCTTTTAGGACAATGGGGCCGTTTCCCACTAAAATACTCTCTTTTCCCTGGTACTCCTCAAAAATCGCTTTGGCCTTTTCTACGTCCCAGTATTCATCGGTGAATGGGACTTTAACTTGTTGTCCGTACAGCGTTGCTATACTAATCAATAATGATAGGGTAAAAATTGTTTTTAACAGGTTCATGATGTTAAGTGTTTTGATTTACAATAATAATTTTAATTAGTGTCTGTCCATAAACTCGCGATTATGCATTTTTGCCCGGCCTCTGGCCGGGCAAAAATGCCCTTAGCGCAGTTTTTCGGAGGCCAAAGGCCTCCGAAAAACTGCTTAAAGAGGCCTTGGAAGGCCTAAAGGGATTTGGGGGCGCCCCAGGCGCCACCAAAAATCCCCGCAATTTTAGTGAGGCCTCCAGCCCCACTAAAATTGCTAAAATTATTAATCTTTTGAGAGTGTCCGGTCATTATGAACGGACACTACCCCCCCTTCGTCAACTCATCAATTTTCTTAGGTGAGTAATCATTTCTTTCTGCCTTATAAGCTTTTTTATAAAACTCCAGGGCCATCAATGTATCTCCTGCGGCCAGATAACAATCAGCCCTTGAGTTGTAGGTCTTGCTGTTTTTTGGAAAAGACGCAATATTCAGATCGAAAAGGGCCGCTGCTTTGTCGAGCATTTTACCTTCGATAAGGTAATACCCCAACATGCTTACCAGTTCCTGATCCGGCAAAACTTCATAGCCAAAACGATTGGATAACTTTTCATAATGCGCTTTCACCACACCTACCGCCTCGTTTACCGTTGCAGTTGAGTCGAAAACCTTCGGAATTTCTTCAAACTGGTGCCAGTCAAAAAGAAAACGCATGGCATCATACTCCGTGATTAAGGGGACGCTGCCGTGATCATCGTTTTCGTAATACTTCCAATCAAAACGCAGTCCATTTTCTTTATTACCAACTGATTCAACGAACTGAAGAATAGAACGAATATGACGGGTTGAAATTGTAGTGTCGCTTCTTACCCCCTCCATATCCATACCATTGCTCATCGTATTTGCAATACCAACGAACAGGCTCTTGTTTTCAAAACTCTTTAC
>JAOUKJ010000370.1 GCA_029882675.1 Cyclobacteriaceae bacterium | reverse complement strand
GCCAACCTGGGCATAGCGTTGCCCCTGGAGTTTGTCCAGTTGCGAAAAAGTGAAGGCGACGACGCCAGTTGCCTCAACCTGAACCGGGTGACGGCCCCCCGGATTCTGGGACTGCCCACAGCGCCGCTAAAGGGCCGTTTTTCCTTTGTGCAATCCACCCAGGAGCTGGATGCCGACGACCCCTGGACCTCACTGAAAACACCCCTGGCCGGGGATGTAATCCCCGCCATTGCAGATCAGACCGTGATCCAATGGGGCCTGGGAATGGCCGTGGGCGATACGCTGGTCTATCTGGACGAGGCCGGGCAGGAGATGAAGCTCAAACTCATTGGCGGACTGGCCAACTCCATCTTTCAGGGCAACATACTCATCGACGAGGCCCTGTTTTTAAAGCATTTCCCATCGAGCAGTGGTACCCATGTCTTTCTGGTGGATGCTGCCACAACGGACAGGGAAGCAGCAACCGAGGTACTGGCTCGCGCCTTCCGCAACGAGGGCACGGAAATCACTCCAGCCGCAGACCGGCTGGCGGCCTTCAATCAGGTGGAGAACACCTACCTTTCCATCTTTATGTTGCTGGGCGGACTGGCCATGATCATCGGGACTATTGGCCTGGGCATCGTGTTGGTGCGCAATATTCTGGACCGGGTGCAGGAAGTGGGCATATTGCAGGCCATCGGTTTTAAGAAAAGAGATGTGATGAGGCTCATCATCCGGGAGCACCTGGTTTTACTGCTCCTGGGCACCTTATCCGGCACCCTGGCCGCTTTTATGGCCATACTGCCCTCTTTGCTTTCTGAGTTTGTCACTGCCTCCTGGCATACGGCAGTGGTAATTATCGCGTTGGTGCTGGCTAACGGTTATGTGTGGGTGGCTTTGATTACACGAAGGGTATTGCGGGGTGGAGTTTGGGACGGGGTGCGGGGAGAGTAGGGATAGCTTAACGGTATGTCATCCCTATGGGATTCAGTATTTTTTAACGGCATGTCATCCCTACGGGATTCTGGGGGGCATTGTTTTTTAACGGCAAGTCCTTACGTTTTCGTGGCGGGTTTTCAAGATACAGGCTTAAAGACGAATCTTTGATCATATTCAATTTTATGTTCATCCAGCAATTCCTCATATTCCTGTAGAAAAGGCTTCTTATGGTGGTGAACCTCCTGGTTTTCAATATACCGGATTACCCGGGGTAATTCTGACATACTGTGGGAAAAGGCACCAAACCCTTCCTGCCAAAAAAACTTCCTGGACGTTAACCTATTTTGGTTTATCCATTTTGAGGAGCTGGCTTTTACGCTTTTCATAAACTCAGAAATGGACTCATCCGGACGCATTCCAAAGAGCATATGAATATGGTCTGCCACCCCATTGATAATCAGTAATTTATGATTATGATTGCGAGTGATGCCTGCAATGTATTTTTTCAGGCCCTCTTTCAAGGAAGGGGTTATAAGGGCAAGGCGGTTTCTCACAGCAAAAACTGCATGGATGTGAATTTGAGTGTAGGTGTTGGCCATGATTTACGAACTCTAATAAATACTTTAAATGTAAATTTATTTATATTTTATTTATTTTCAAAATTATATTACATATTATTAGTATATATATTACTGTTTATGCTAATTATTTATTGATCGAAAGTTTATTTGTCCCATAGGGACAGCATGTTGTTATATAACGGGTCTACATTAACCTTAGCCCCGTAGGGGCGAAACATCTTTTTGTGGGATTACTATGCTATGAGCTCACTCCTTCCCAAAAGCCATTAACCTACCCTGCGTTCGGAAGAATATAGCCCCGTCAGTAATAGCGGGGGTAACCATGCAGATATCATCAAGTTTTTGCCTGGACAATACCTCAAACTTTTTTCCGCTTTTGATCCTATAAACTGTACCCTCATCATCAACTACATAGATACGCCCGTCGGAGGCCACCGGTGAGGCCGTAAAGCTTGAGGCCCTTCCTAGTTTTTCTTCATAGAGCCTCTCTCCACTTGCTGCATCATAGCAGGTAAGCCGTCCGTTCCACCCCAGATTATAGAGGAGCCCTTCATAGAGCAGCATGGTCTGCATATAGGATCCGCCCCTGGGGGTGCTCCATTGTACGTAGGTATTGGAGGTCTCGCCCTCATTGAGGGTCAAATCGCCCGTTGCATTTTTCTTAATGGCCATAATGGGCGACTTCGGCCCGTGGGCGCTGTTGAAATATATCAGTTCCTTCCCCACCAATGGCGTGGGTATCTGAATGTCGCCTCCACCGGACATTTTCCAAACCTCCTCCCCTGTTTCAAAATCATAGCCCCCCCGGTGTTTATAACCGTTTACCGCAATACGCACTTTACCGTTATCCGTGTAAATATTGGGAGTACACCAGCCAGGATATTCGTCCCTTTCTTTAATCCACAATTCTTTCCCTGACTTCAGATCATAAACTGCTAAAAATGAATTTTCCATCACATCGCACTGGACGATGAGCCGCCCGTCATAGATCACCGGTGAGCTGGCAAATTCCCACTCCGCCGTTTCAACCCGGAAGAAGGTGGACTTCAATACACCAAAATCTTTTTCCCAAACCAAATTGCCGTCCATATCATAGCAGTAGAGCCCTTCCGACCCGAAAAAGGCCACTACATAGTTGCCATCTGTGGCCACCGAACAGTTGGCGTGCGATGATTTGGGGTGTCTTTTTTGTTCAGGCACACCCCTGTGGGCGGCCTGTTCCCATATTGTCTTGCCGGAATGTTTATCAATGCAATACACCTTCCATTCATGTTCGGATTCATCTTCCACCGGATCGATGCTCCCGTATATTCCTGCCTTTAGTCCGTCATTGTCCGAATCACTTACCGCCGTGGTGATAAACAGTTTATCTTCCCAGATTACAGGACTGGAAAGCCCCAGTCCGGGAACCTCAATATTCCACAATACATTTTCGTTTGTATTTAGGTCCCATGACTCCGGGAGTCCGGCATCATCAAGAAAGCCCGATGATCGATGGCCCCTGAATTGTGACCATTGCCGTTCAGGGTCAATATTTGTAATAAATGCGGTGAGCGTTGCCAAAAGGAAGAACAACACGATGATAGTGGCTTTTTTCATGATTGGACTTATTAGGTAGGAGGGTATTTTTCATCAATATGATACCAAGATAATCATTTTTTGATAATGTGGGACAATACTAACTGTTCAATCCTGTTTTGAAGTAGAGAATACGTAGTAAGATATCCTTTGTATAATCCTGCAAACTAGTCCGTTACGGACTAATCAAAAGCACGTCTGTAAACCTGTGGTTCAATATTCCACCACAGATTAACACAGATTATTTCATGAACATGATCAATTAAAAATACAGCCGCTCCATGGTAATATAAACGCCCACCGCAATCAGGGCCCAACCGGCAATCAAAGGTATTTTCCCGATCCACTTTTCCTTCAGAAAAGCAATGGCCCCGTAGTGGATCAAAATACCTGCCGTTGCAATAGGCACCAGGGCGCCGACGGCAAACAGGAGCGGAAAAAGCACCACCTGGCTGTGGTCTGCTGACAAGGGCACCAACACGCCGAAAAAGATAAATGCGGTGGCCGGGCAGAAGGCCAGGGCCATCAGGGCCCCGAGCAGGAAAATATAAATAGCCGGTTTTTTCGTCCAGAACTCTTTTTTGGGCAACCACCCTTTATACAGGCGGCTCAGGTTAATCATTTCCGAAAACACCATCCCCACCAATATCAGCAAGGGGCCTAAAAAAGCGGAGAAGACACCCTGCAGATATAAGCTCAAACGGGGCATAGAAACCAAACTCAAGCTCAGCAATACGGCAACTCCCGACAGGGCAACCATCTGGCCCAGTCCAAAAAGTAACACCACGGAAAACAGCCTTTTTTTGTTGCGCGATGAACCGGTGATCAGTGAAATGGCCCCAATATTGGCCGCCAACGGACAGGGGTGTGTCGTCGTCATCATGCCCAGTGCCAGGCATCCCATTGCCGTGATCATAAAACCGTTCATCCCGTTTACCTGAATAAGCTATAAAGGTGAGACATAAATTTTAATATTGTCAAATGTTTCAGTAAAACATGGTTTTCGGGCCGTTATACACTGCAAATTCATTTTCATAAAAACCTTTCCGGATACGGTCGTATATAATGCTCATATTATATGCAAAACATAAACGCAACATACCGGACAATAAGGCTGTTTTTTTTATAAAATAGTATATTTTCACTTTCAGGAAGCTATTATTGTTATCTTTACATATAAGGGCTTTATCGTTAATCCCTTTT
This sequence comes from Cyclobacteriaceae bacterium, assembly GCA_029882675.1. Classification (GTDB taxonomy): domain Bacteria; phylum Bacteroidota; class Bacteroidia; order Cytophagales; family Cyclobacteriaceae; genus JAOUKJ01. The sequence goes on along the minus strand of JAOUKJ010000370.1, from coordinate 231 downwards.
TTTTGAAATTGGGGAATAACTTTAGTTTTAGTGTTGTGCTTCATGCTCTACATAGCCGAAGAAACTATCGACCACAAGTAAAATGTTACTATGATACCAAATTATGGTTTTGTAAATTTGACCCATGAGCCCGATTAGAACTTTAAGTCCAAACCAATTGCGAGATTATTCCTCCTTGTTCTCTAGGAGCGCTGTTAAAGAATGGATGAGCGGCAACTTATCATCCATTGA
>JAOUKJ010000369.1 GCA_029882675.1 Cyclobacteriaceae bacterium | reverse complement strand
CTGACTTATGACTTCCTGACGGGTGAACTTCACTAATTGCTCCTGACCTGCCAACTGCTGGCGGGCGGATTTCAGCGTATTTTGATTTTTGAAACCCCCAAAGAGCACTACATTGGCATTGATACTCCCGGATAAAAAATCTATGGCACCATTTATCACTTTCCCCTCCTGTTGGTTGAAAGAATTTCCTGAACGGCGCCCTAGATTTCCGGAAGCATTGATGGACGGCCCCAGCCCAAAAAGAGCGGCCTCTTCATAGGCTTTGTAGGACATCATGTTGTTATATTCCTTTCTGATGCTGGTATTATTTTTCAGCGCAAGGTCAATCGCCTCCGGCAAGGTAAGTGGAGCGGTTTGTGCGAAAACAAAAAGGTTTTCTGTGACAACGAAAAACGAAATTATCAGGATTCTCATAAAGATTATATTGCTTGTTTTACCTTATCATCAGTTACTATGGCCCCATCCTTCAGTCGAACGATGCGTGAACCGTATTGGGCATTGGTTTCAGAGTGCGTTACCTGAATAATGGTCATTCCCTCCTTATTCAATTTCTTGAATATTTCCATTATTTCGGCCCCCTGTTCAGAATGCAGGTTGCCCGTGGGTTCATCGGCGAGTAGGAGCTTTGGTGCGCCCACAATAGCCCGCGCTACCCCTACAAGCTGTTGTTGCCCGCCAGAAAGTTGTTCGGGAAACAAGTCTTTTTTTGCCACCATCTGAAATCTGTCCAACATGTCAGCGACCAGGCTTTTGCGTTGTGCAGACTTTATGCCTTTATATAATAGTGGTGTTTCAATGTTTTCATAAACGGTAAGTTCATCAATGAGATGATATGCCTGAAATATAAAACCGATAAAGTGTTTATGCATTTCAGATTTCTTCCGGTCACGCATTTTATGTACCGGCTCATCGAAAAAATAATACTCCCCCTGTGAAGGGGTGTCAAGCATGCCTACGATGTTGAGAATGGTGGATTTGCCTGCCCCACTGGGCCCCATGATGGTTACAAACTCCCCCTGTTCAATTTCCAGATCAATACCCTTTAATATAAATGTCCGCTGAAAGCGGGATTCTACGTACTTGTCAATGTCTTTTAAACTGATCATAAATTTTCTTTAGAATTATTAATTGCCAATAAATATGCCAGTTTTAAATATAGTGTGATATTTTTGTTTATCCCGGTTTATCGCTAAATAATCGTCCGATATTGGCGTGGAGGTGTCTGATATCGGACACTTTATCCGGTGTTGTACCTGCATGTTTGAGATAAGTAATATGGATTAATGGAAACGCGACCTTTTATTGTTTACCGGTCATCAGCCGGATCGGGAAAGACATATACACTTACAAAGGAGTATTTGACACTTGCACTGCGTTTTAATAATTATTACAGGCATATACTTGCTGTGACCTTTACTAATAAGGCCACCCGGGAATTGAAAGAGCGCATCATGGAGAGTTTGTACCGCTTTAGTCAGGGTAAATCAGATCCCATGGCTGAGGAAATCCGACAGGTTCTGGAAGTGAGCGAAAAAGAATTTATTCGGAGATCAGGAAATATGCTCCATGATATTCTACACCAATACGGCCATTTTTCAGTAAGTACCATTGATTCCTTTTTTCAACGCATCATAAGGTCTTTCGCTCGTGAAGCCGGTATTCAGGGCAACTTTAAGCTGGAGATGGATGAGGAGCTGGTTGTTGATGAAGCAGTGGCCAGTTTGTTGGAAGATGTGGGGAAAAACAAGGTGCTGTCGGAGTGGTTGTTGCGATTTTCCGAAGATATGCTGGAGGAAAATCAATCATGGGACATTACCAAAAGGCTCAATCAGTTGGGTATGGATTTGTTGGGGGAGAACTTCAAGCCCATCGAGAAGCAATTCAGCCACCTGGAAGACCAGGGGCAGAAACTACACCTTTTTCAAGACGAACTTTTTAAAATCTCAAAATCATTTGAAAATAAACTCAGGGAGTTTGGGCAGGCCGGTTTGGCTATTATGCATAATCATGGTTTGGAATATACTGATTTTGCATTTGGGAAAGGTGGCGTTGGAAATTATTTTGTAAAACTGAGCAATGGAATAGTAGAAAAAGGGGGGGCAAGAGTTGACAAAGCACTGGAGGATATAAGTGGATGGCATAGCGCAAAATCCGATAAAAAGGAAGTGATTACATCGGCTGTTGAGGAAGGATTGATGGAGGCGTTACAGGATTGTCGGCTTTATTTTGACGAGGGAATAAAAGATTATGGCACAGCAAAGGCCGTTTTACACAACTTTTATACGTTTGGAATTATCACCGATATACTGGGGAAGATCAGGGATTACAAGGTTGAAAATGATATGATGCTGATTAGCGACAGTTCTTCCTTTCTTTCAGGAATCATTGCCGACTATGACGGGCCGTTTATTTATGAAAAGGTAGGATCTCAGTATAATCATTATCTGATTGATGAATTTCAGGACACATCGATATTGCAGTGGAAAAACTTTAAGCCGCTTATTGCCAATGCGATAAGTTCAGGTTTCAGGAGTTTTGTAGTTGGTGATGTAAAGCAGTCGATATACCGGTGGCGGGGAGGTGACTGGCGATTGCTCGATCATCAGGTTATTAATGAATTTGGGCGTGCTGATGTGGAAATTAAAAACCTGAATACAAACTACAGAAGTACGCCTGAAGTTATTCGTTTTAATAATGTTTTTTTTAAAGAGGCCAGTAAATTATTGGCGTATGTTTTTGATCCGGGCGAAAATGCCGGAAACAAGTTTTCAGACGTGTATCGTGACGTGGAGCAGGCGGGCAGGGAAAACCCATCGGGCAGTCAGGGGTATGTGAACATCACATTACTTGAAGGAGATGAAGCAGAAAACTGGAAAGCGGGCGTGTTGGAAAAGTTACCTAAACTGATTGAAGATCTTCAGGATAGGGGATATCCGGCATCATCAATAGCAATTTTGGTCAGAAAGTCAGGAGAGGGGCAGCAAGTGGCCCGGACATTACTTGAATATGCCCGGACAGCGGGCAATGACAATTATTCTTATGATCTGGTTTCTGAAGATGTATTGAAAATTGGCAGTGCAGGTACTATTCAATTTCTGATTTCAGTTTTGCGATGGATTGATAATCCAAAAGACGAGATAGCAAAAGGTACAATAATTTCATGTTATGCATATTTGTTTTCTTCAGGTAATCTTTGCCAGCATGAAATGTATCAGTCCATAGGGGAAGGTAGTTATCAGGACTGGTTGCCCATAAAAATAGCCGAAAACCATGCCCGTTGGGTAAGCCTACAGTTGTATGAATTGATAGAAGAGCTGATTCGTTGTTTTAACCTCCAAAATTTAATAGGTGAGAAAGCATATTTGGAGTCTTTTCAGGATTTGGTATTGCAATATGTTTCTTCTGCTTCCGGTGATTTGCATACTTTTTTGAGCTGGTGGGATGATGAGGGCGTAGATAGTAACCTTGTCCTTTCGGGAGAATTAAATGCGATTAGAATTCTCACCATACACAAATCAAAAGGTTTACAGTTTCCAGTAGTAATCATTCCTTTTTGTGAATGGCCGCTGGATCATCCCCCTCGCTTTTCACCGACTATCTGGGTGCATTCCGGGCGGCCACCATATGCTGAATGGCCTTTTTTACCTGTAAAATATGGTAAGAAATTGGAGGATACCTATTTTGAAGGGGATTACCTTGAAGAAAAAAGGCGGGTTTTGGTGGATAATCTGAATCTGCTATATGTGGCTTTTACCCGGCCGGAAAATGAGCTGTTTGTTTTTTCAAACTACAGTAGTAATCAGAAAAACATGGGCAATATTTCTGACGTTCTTTATCTTGTTTTGAAAAGTGAGTTGGCCGAAAAGGAGAACTTTTATTTAGCAGAAAGAGGTGCTCCCGGGAATTTTGTTAGTCAGCCAAAAAGTGAAAACAAGCTGGTTGTTGAACATTTCGCATCAGGTCAATGGAATGAGAAAGTGAGAATTGCCACGCGGTCAGGCCTTCATCCGGAGATTGTAAAAAAAATTGTCAGGGGGGAAGTGATACATGAAATATTAGCCAGGATAGAAAGCGTGAGCGCTATCCATAAACCGATCGAAGAAATGGTGAAATCGGGCCGTATTTCACTTTCGGAAAGTGACGATTACCGGATCGCTTTGGATGAAATTTTCACGAATGAAAAAGTGAGGGAATGGTTTTCTGTGAAAGGATTATCACGAAGTGAATGTACCCTTTTTGACGGTGCAGGTAACATAAAAAGGCCAGATCGGGTGATAGAGACTTCAAGCCATATTATTGTCATCGATTTTAAAACCGGGGTGAGTGAAAATTCACATCACCAGCAAATTAATGCCTATATTGATATTCTGAAAAAGCTTACGGGTAAAATAACAAAGGGTTACTTGATGTACACGCAACCCTTTGAAATCGTTGAAATATAGCTATTTTCTTACGTGAGATATTTTTGTGCTCTTTTTTTAAGCTTTTCTCTATCTGAGGTGATTCCAGGATCACTAAAAATACTTTTTGATAACTCTCCGATTACTG
>JAOUKJ010000368.1 GCA_029882675.1 Cyclobacteriaceae bacterium | reverse complement strand
ATAATCGTCATCCAACAAAAGAAGCCTGCCTTACTTTTTCAATACTCTTTTCAGTTTCGACATGACTCTGTTCCTGTTGGCATAATCCGGGTAAAAGCCATTTTATAAGGATCAGACACCCGGTTCTCCGGTTGTATTTTCTGTCATTTTGAGACTTTGGGATTAAGGTTGTGAACCCAAATTAGCCAACAATCATTTGTTGTCCCTTTATAATACTGTATTTTTAAAGCCCATATTTGGGTGTGACTAAAAATATTGTTTTATTTAATTTTTACTTATATAATTTTACACCGACGATGAATCTTTTGGGATACACAGCGCACAGACTCTCATTAGGTGACAAATAAAACGGCTATTAAAAAAGAAGAACACATGACTAAAAAGAGAATATTATTTACAGGGGGATCCGGAAAGGCAGGAAAGCACGTGATACCCTACCTTCTGGACCAGGGACATCGCGTGATGAATGTAGATCTGGTGCCTTTGAACCATCCAGGAGTGGATAATCTGATAGCTGATATTACAGATTCCGGACAAATGTTTAATGCCATGAGTTCGTATGCCGGATTAGATGAATTGGAACCGGGTAATGGCATCCCAAAATTTGATGCGGTAGTGCATTTTGCGGCTGTACCCAGAATTTTAATCAATCCTGATAATGAAACTTTTCGGGTAAACACCATGGGTACCTACAATGTGATTGAGGCGGCTGTTAAGCTTGGCATTAAGAAGATTATTATTGCCTCATCAGAGACTACCTATGGCATTTGCTTTTCAGACGGCAAAACCAGTCCCGGAGCACTGCCTTTGGAGGAGGATTATGATGTTGATCCCATGGATAGCTACGGATTATCGAAGGTTGTAAATGAGCAAACGGCACGAAGCTTCCAGCGACGGTCAGGCTTTGATATTTATGTGCTTCGTATCGGAAATGTGATTGAGCCTCACGAATATGCTGAACTGTTTCCGGGTTATTTCAAAAATCCGGAGGTGCGCCGCAGGAATGCGTTCTGTTATATTGATGCTCGTGACCTGGGGCAGATTGTGGACTTATGCTTGAAAAAAGATGGCCTTGGTTATCAGGTTTTTAATGCTGGAAACGATCACAATGGTGCGATTATCAACAGCAAAGAATTGGCTGAACAGTTTTTTCCGGGTGTGCCGGTTACTCGTGAATTAGGGGAGCATGAAGCCTTATTTTCAAATCGTAAAATCCGCGAAATTCTGGGATTCAAAGAACAGCATAACTGGCATAAATATGTAAAAAGGGACTGATTGCCAGCTTGGCATGCCTGTCGTAATATGGCCTAACTCAGTCGTGCCATGATTTGTTTCCTGCTCATTCTTCTCTACCTCTCTGCTTCATTGCTCAAACAAACAACTGAATCAAACTATATCCCCCGATAAATGCAATAGACAAAATACTGACCCATAATACCACATCATATACCACTCCCGGAACAAAGCCGGGGAGCACGCGTTTATACCTGATCCGCACGATAATACCCACCACCAGAAACAAGATGAAGGATCCCACAATGCCGCCGGTCAATACCATCAGCACAGGCATTTTTATAAAGACGAACAGTAAGGCCCAAAGAAAGGGTATGGCCCAGGCAGATATGGCCAGGGCCATTTTTCTTTCTTTTACCGAATTAAAATCGATCCACCCAAACTTACCAAAGATATCGGTAAACATCCTGACCCAGGCCGCCAGGGAGGCAAACAGGGTAGAGAACAGGATGAAAAAAGAACCGGCCATAAACACCCAGTACATCTCAGGCCCCATTGATGCAGTAAATATCGACGAGAGCGTTTCAAGCATAGCGTAACCCTCAGGTACTTCGCCCATGGCATTCAACACGGCCGCCCCAAGCAGGTAAAAGGCTGCTGTCACCAGTGTGTATATGACCATGGCCACAATGGCGTCCAGTTTCATGGTACGTATCCACCCTTTGGCGCGCATTTCCCAGCCTTCATCCGAGTGGGCCGGCCCGGCATAGGCTGCATAGCCTTTTTCAATACACCAGTAGTTGTAAAAAATGATCTCATCGCCGCCTACTCCGGTAATGCCAAAAGCCCCAATGGCTACAGCCACGGCCTCGGGAGGTAGCCGGAACGTCAGGCCTGACAGGAAAGCGTCCAAAGTGAGTTCATATGGAGTGAACTTGAGAAAGTAAAGTGACATAAAAGCGAAGATGGTAAAGGCGGCGATCATCCAGATCGACACTTTTTCAATAAAGCGGTAATATCCCTTGAAGATAAGCAACGATACCAATGCCGCTACCATAAAAGCCGCCACTGTGATGGACAAGGAAGGAACCACCATATTCACCAATATAGCCACACCGCCTACAATACCTCCTACCTGAAGCAGTTTGATGAGCATGAATAAAAAAACGGACCAAACCGACCAACTTACTCCTCCGGGCTTCCATCCGGGCAGTTCGTTGAAGGCAGTCATGGGTGTCTCACCTGTCAAAATAGTGTGTTTGGCAAACTCGATTTGTACAGCGACTTTCACCAGGCAACTGATGATGATTACCCAAAAAGTAACAAAACCAGCCTGTGCCCCTAGCGTAGTAGTGGCGATAAGTTCACCGGAACCTACAATGGAAGCGGAGAGAATCATGCCTGGCCCCAGAAATTTAATACGCTGCATGAACGATTGCGGTGGTGTTTTGATAAATTCACGTGTGATTTTATAGGGATCTTTTTCCAAGGTCTGGGTTTTTAAGTGTTTGTCGTTTTTTTATGGTTTTGAAAAAACGATATAAAGTAGCTGATTGCTTTTTATTTTCATAATTGTTGAGAATAAATTCAATGCAAACAAATTTCCAACTTTAAAAAGCTATTTGTATATTGCATATATAATTATGATGTTATGCATAGATTATCATGAGAACAACTTTAGATATTTCAGCGGAACTGATTAGGGAGGCGATGGAACTCACAGGGGCCAGAACTAAAAGTCAATTGGTAAGAGAAGCATTGGAGGATCAAATAAAGAGCATTAAACGTAAACGTCTTATCTCAATGAAAGGCACTATTGATCTTGAGATTGACCTTGATAGTTTGAGAGAGCGGCATTAAATAGAAAGGATGTCTCGTTATAAAGTATTAGTTGATTCTTCAGTTTGGATAGATTATTTTAGATTGGGAGGAATACCTACCCTTGATCGGTTAATTGAAGAAGATTTGGTATGTATCAATGAACTCATTTATACAGAATTGGCCCCATATTTAATGAACAAACAAAGAAAAGATATCCTTGAAAGCTTAAATTCTATCGAAAAAATTCAGCTTAAAATTGATTGGCATGCGATCAGAGCGTTTCAGTATTTGAATATTCAAAAGGGTATTAATAAGGTCGGAATACCTGATTTGATCATTTTACAGCAGGTTATTGAGGAGAAACTGACCCTGTTTAGTTTTGATAAACATTTTAAGCTGATGAATGGATTTCTTAAATTTGATCTTGTCAATTCCTGAGAAGAACTCATTAGCCTGAATAATTCATAAATGTGTGTAATGAAACAAAAATCCCGATGCATCCTTTAGGTTTGTTTTATGAGAATTATAAATACACACCATTGTCATAATTTTCTTTTATGCTTCTTTTTTCTTTAGAAAATATGCTCAATGTGGATAGATAAAAAAAGCAACACTTATGAAGGCGAATGAGCGATGCTTCCAACTAATTGGGATTTGACACGGAGGTGTAATAAATTACGTTGAGTATCAAAGATAGCCAAAGGGTGCGAATTTGCAGTAAATTTGAGATGTGACAGTATGTTAATGAATTATTCAGGTAAGGAACACCTTGTAATTTTTTTTTACAACAAAGCTCATTATAATTTTGTAAAAAATCCCGGCGTTTAAGAGCGCAGGAAAATCGAAGGAGAAGAAAGATCAAAGTGGTGACTATGAAAAGGGTATACATAATTTTATTGTTGTTTGCAGGTCTTACGGCTTGTGAAAAGACCGGTAAAGAAAAGGCACAACAACCCAGTCTGCTCGATCCGGCCATCATGGCCGATGAACAGGGAATAGAAGCCTTGCTTAAAGATGCTTATACCCGGGTGGATGGACCATCTGCCGGCAGTATGGGAGCTATATGGTATAACCGGGGCACCAACTGGCTTTTCGGTGATGTGTATGCTGATGATGCCGGCCTGGGTGAAATGGCGGCAGGCAATGCCCACCTCCGGGCTTTTGCGGAATTTGAAAGTTCAGCAGACAATCCCTTTTATTCTGACAAATGGCTGTCCACCTTTGATGGCATAGCGCGGTGCAATGAAGTGCTGCGCGTATTGAAGCTCGCTACGGAGAAAGAGACCATAAGCAGGGAATTGGCCGGGCAAATAGCAGCAGAGGCCCGTTTTTTACGTGCATATTTCCATTTCGAGGCGATAAAGATATGGGAAAACATCACCTACCTTACTGAAGCGGATGATGCGCCGGGAGGGGTGGGAGAAAATATACCCTGGGTGGAAACAGCGGCCGATTTTCAGTATGCACTCGAGCATCTGAGTGAAAAACCACGTAAAAACCAG
>JAOUKJ010000367.1 GCA_029882675.1 Cyclobacteriaceae bacterium | reverse complement strand
TCGCGTACAAGGTTCCTGGAATACGATTTTTGGAGGAGTGACTACTTGTAACCGCCTGCTTAAACAATTTGAACCATTAGCGGAGGCAGGAGAAGAAGCAGCCATTGCTGCCGTTGCAGAACTGAAAGCACTGAGGGGTTTGCATTATTTCTTCTTAATTGATTTATATGGCAACGTACCCATCTATAAAAGTTTTGATGATACTAATGTTTCAAATGGAAGCGGCGCTGATTACTCCCAAAGGACTGATGTCTACAACTGGGTTGTCGCTGATGTTGAAAGTGCTTTACCCCTGCTGTCTAAAGCTAAAGACCTTTCTACCTATGGAAAAATGAACTACTGGGCATGTCAAATGTTATTGGCTAAACTATACCTCAACGAAGGGGTTTTTACCTCCGCTCCTTCCAGTGGTAGTTATATAAGCGCATCCTCTGCTGCGCTTACTAAAGCTGCTGCTGCACTTGATGACGTCATAGACAATGGCGGCTTTGCCCTTGAAAATGATTATTTTGCTAACTTCAATGTCAGTAACGAAGGATCTACAGAAAATATTTTCAATATAGTTTATGATCAGGTATTTGCCGGTGGGTTTAACCTCAACATGCGTACTTTATCATACCTACAACAAGACACATACAATTTTTCAGCCCAACCCTGGAACGGATATTGTACTTTGGAAGAGTTTTATAATTCCTTTGACGATGTCGATAAAAGAAAAGGTGACATCTCTCAGGTTGACTGGCCAAACATGCCTGGCATGACTATAGATGAAAATAACCGTACAGGCAGAAGTATGTTTATCGTGGGGCCTCAATATAACAGTAGTACAGGCGAAATCCTTTTGGATGGTGGTCAATATGACGAAGCTGATGGTGAAGTATTTGTATTGACTCCTGAAATAAATGAACTTGGGCCCCAGGCTCACAGGCAAGGGGGAGCTCGTATCGGAAAATTCGAGTATGAAATAGGGGGCACTCCTGATATGAACAACGACTATCCTATCTTCAGGTATGGAGATGCCATTTTAATGCGTGCCGAAGTTCATTGGCAATCTGGTAACACAGGCCTGGCACTTGCTACGATGAACAACCTGCGTGCTGTAAGGGGGGTGTCTAACCTGGTGGATGTAGATAATGGAACTCAAAGACTTGGCAATCACTTACTCGGTGAAAGGGGACGTGAAGTAGCTTTCGAATACTGGAGAAGGAATGACCTGATACGCTTCGGTCGCTACAACGATGAATGGTGGGGAAAGGAAACAAATCCTGCCGGTTTACCTACAACAAACGCCGTATTTGATCCCTATGTTAATGTGTTCCCTATTCCCAGGGCTCAAATTGAAGCCAGTGATGCTTTAAAGCAAAATCCGGGACACTAAATAGAATTAATAGAATATAAAAAAGGTAAGCTCTGCTTACCTTTTTTTTTTGATGACGTTTTATATATCACCCCTTACGGGGTTTTTTCTTTCTACACTGTATATATACAATAATATCATCCCTGGCGGGATTCAATACCCGCTATTCAAGTGACATATAGTATTTTAGTACTCAAGTATTCACCTCACCACAAAACCCCGCCAGGGGTGATATTATTGTACCAAAAAATCACCACCACCAAACCCCGTAAGGGGTGACATTATTGTACCCCACATTCTCCCTCACTCCCAAACCCCGCCAGGGGTGACATTATTGTACATCCCGAAAAATAACCACTACCAAACCCCGCCAGGGGTGATACTATTGTACATCCCAAGCAAACCCCGCCAGGGGTGGCATTATCTGCACATTTCTCCCACCGCATGCCTAATTATTCCCTTTATTTGCTTTAATTGCCAATTAACTTTAAACCAATGTCATGCATAAGTTCCTGCTGACTTTTACATGTTGCCTCTTCCTCTTATTCACCGCTTGTAAGAAGCAGGAGACAACCCCTACCCTCTTTACTTCCCTGGATCCCACATCTATCGGCATTGATTTTGAAAATAACCTCACCTACACCGAAGAATTTAACATCTATACTTATCGCAATTTTTACAACGGGGGGGGAGTAGGTCTGGGTGATGTCAATAATGATGGCCTCACTGACATCTATTTTACCGGCAATCTTGTCGATAATAAGCTCTACCTCAACAAAGGTAATTTTCAGTTTGAAGACATCACCCACAAGGCCGGGGTAGCCTCGCCCGGCGTATGGTCAACAGGGGTCAGCATGGCCGATGTCAACGGTGACGGCTGGCTCGATATTTATGTGTGTAAATCAGGAAGCCCGAAAGGGGAAAACAGGCACAATGAGCTCTTCATCAACAACGGTGACCTCACCTTTACCGAACGGGCCCGGGAGTATGGGCTGGCAGACAAAGGATTGTCTACCCATGCGGCCTTCTTTGATTATGACAAAGATGGCGACCTGGACTGTTACCTGCTGAACAATAGCTTTACCTCAACAGATAATTTTGACCTGCGCCCCGGCATGCGGGAAATCCGAGATTCACTGGGCGGAAATAAACTGTACCGAAATGAAGGGGAAATATATACCGATGTAAGTACTGAAGCCGGCATTTACGGTAGCAGCATTGGTTTTGGTCTGGGCGTGACGATCGGTGATGTAAACAGGGACGGGTGGCAGGACATCTATGTCTCCAACGATTTTTTTGAAAAAGACTACCTCTACTTCAACAATGGAGACGGCACCTTCACTGAAAACCTTGAAGCTTCTATCAACGAACTGAGCATGGGGGCCATGGGGGCCGACCTGGCCGACATCAATAACGATGGGTTGCCTGAAATTTTTGTTACGGAAATGCTCCCGGAAAAAGAGTCCCGGTTAAAAACAAAGTCCATGTTTGAGGACTGGGACAAATACACCTTGAATATAAAAAATGGCTATTATCGTCAGTTTGGCCGCAATGTGCTTCAGCTCAACCGGGGTATTGATCCTAAAACAGGCTTTCCCCTGTTTAGCGAGATTGGCAGACTTGCCGGTGTGGAAGCCACAGACTGGAGCTGGGGAGCCCTCATTGCCGACTTTGACAACGATGGCTTCAAAGACCTGTTTGTAGCCAATGGAATATACAAAGACATCCTGGATCAGGACTACATCAGCATGATGGCCAACCCCACCCGTATGCGGGAAATGATCAATACGGATGAAAATGCATTAAAAAAGCTGGTCGATGCCATCCCTTCCGAACCCCTGAGCAATTATCTTTATGCCAATAACGGTGATCTTACCTTTACCAACAAGGCAAAAGAATGGGGCCTGGGCACACCGGGATTTTCCAATGGATCGGCATACGGTGATCTGGACAACGACGGCGACCTGGATCTGGTAGTAAGCAACGTCAATCAGCCTCCTTTCATTTACCAAAATAACACCAACAAGACAGGAAGTAATTTCCTTCACATTACCCTCAAGGGAAAAGCACCCAATACCAAAGCACTTGGCGCACAGGTAGAACTCAGGGTAGGAGGAAAAATATTCTATCAGGAACTGTCCCCCATGCGCACATTTGAATCTTCGGTTGATCCACGTTTACATTTCGGACTGGGCATTAACACCCTTATCGATACCATGTTGGTCTATTGGCCGGATGGATTAGTCACGAGCAAATTGAATGTTGAAAGCAACCAGTTCCTGACCGTTGATGCAAACAGCGCTGTCAAACCCCCTCAAAAAGACGCACTCCAGCCAAATCCCCTGTTTACAGAAGTCACCTCTGCACTGGAGCTCAATACGATGCATCAGGAAAGTGATTTCAACGACTTTTCACGCGATGGACTTTTATTTAACATGACCTCCAATGAAGGGCCTGCATTGGTTGTGGCAGACATCAACAACGACGCCCGGCCCGATATATACCTGGGGGGTGCCAAAGGCCATGCAGGTGTTTTACTTGTGCAAAGGGGTGATGGCACTTTTGAGGAAAAGTCCATACCGGCTTTTACCGAAGACCGGGTTTCCGAAGATGTTGACGCACTTTTTTTCGATGCTGACAACGATGGCGATCAGGATCTCTATGTATGTAGTGGCAGCAATGAAACCTCCATCATGTCTTTTTCCCTTGCCGATCGTTTGTACATCAACAATGGCCGTGGTGACTTTAACAAGTCACCGCAGATACTTCCGGTACCCAGCCTGGTCTCCACCTCCTGTGTAAAGGCCTCCGATTTTGATCGGGATGGAGACATCGACCTCTTTGTGGGAGGGCGTTTTCAGCGTTTGGTATATGGCCTTCCTGCCTCAGGATTCCTGTTGGCCAATGATGGCACAGGCGCCTTCACCAATGTCACTGAGCAAATGGCCCCCGGACTGAAAGAGTTGGGGATGATCACCGATATGGCCTGGACAGACATCGACAATGATGGCGATGAAGATATGGTCATCGTGGGGGAATGGATGCCTGTAAAAATATTTCTGAACAATGCCGGGATTTTCAGCGAAAGCCCTGACCAAAACGGATTAAGTAATACTGCCGGCCTGTGGAACACCCTCAAAGCTGCCGATCTCGACAATGATGGAAATACAGACATCATATTGGGCAACCACGGCCAGAACAC
>JAOUKJ010000366.1 GCA_029882675.1 Cyclobacteriaceae bacterium | reverse complement strand
GAAGTCTGGGTTTTCAGGCCATTTGTGCCTTTTTCCGCATAGCTGAAGTAATTAAAACCGGATGAAAAAGTATGTGGTTTGCCCCTGTCGCTCAAATCAGCCCGTACAGATCCGCCCGGACTTGCAGAAAATCCAGCAAACAGGAGCCCCTCGTTGAAGTTAAAGGGAATAGGCTGAAAAGACGCCGGCCTGATTCTTTTATGCCCAATCCAAGGATTTTCCAGAGGTGATGAATCCGAAATATTTAACTCCCGGGCGTCGATAAAATGAGGGAATAATAGAATAAAGATGAATGAAATATATCGCATTGATAAACAATATAGAAATATTTATTAGTTAAGAAAAATATTCCAGGAATAAAAAAAGAGAAATGCATGGCACGTAATTAAGTACTTGATGTTTTTTGCGCTGCTCGTTATCTGCTTTATCCATCGTTTGATTATTTGAAAACATAACTGGCCTGATGATAATCCGCATTATTCACCGGTTTTTGGCTTGCAAAAGAAAGCGCATGAATATTGAGGATTATTGTGTGTTTGCATTAATAAAGCAGGATTATTCATCCGCCACTTTCAATATAATCAATCTGACCAGATCGTCCCGGTGCTCGGTTTTGAACATGTGCTGGGCATGGGAGGATCCGGGATAAACTTTCAGTGTTTTAGGTTCGGCCGATTCTTCATGCAGTTTTACAACTCTTTCATATGCCTTTTCTTCCTTCGAGACGACAAAAAGCTTTTCGACGTTTTTATTCATAATGGGTTGGCCCCCGGCGGCGGCCAATAGTACCACCTTGTCAACTTTTTTATCTACTTCCACTTCCAGAGCCCTGAGTACGGCCCCTCCCCCCATACTGCCTCCCACGATAGCTATTTTCTTATATCCTTGTTCCTTCAGATACTCAATGGCCCCAAGCACATCGTAATATTTCTGATCAGAAGATCCCTTTTCACTGTTGCCATAACCCCTGAAATCGATAGAAAGTGATGATAAACCTTTACGCTTGAGTTCTTCACAGAGGAAATACCAGCTCTCTTTGTTGAAGACGGCGCCATGGGCGAATAAAACCACACGCTCTTTGCCAGCTTCAAACAGGGCACCTTCAATCTGACCTCCATCAATAGTGGTAAATTTTACATGTTCAAATTCATTTTCAACAGCGCATTCTTCAAATATCTGAATACTTTGAACAGATGATAACAGGGTGAATACCAGGGCGAAAACATTAATCATCAGTTGGATGTGGTTTATTGGATGTGGCAAATTAAAAAAATATATTTTAAATATTTTGGTGCACTCGAATTAGTGAGTAACCTTTAACCTGAATAATTTAGATTAGATTAAAACATTATTAAATGTAGATGAAAACGATCTGCGAATTTAAGGAAGTGCGGATTATTGGACTTTCTTAAATTAGTTGATTTAACTTTAAATACTATATTGTGAATTATTTCTTTGAACGAACGATTCATAATACATTGAAAGCTTTCGGGCGCTAAACCAAACCTATTCAAATTAATGGAGGATATACCAATTATTCCGGGCAGAGGCCTCAACACGTCCAATTCTACGGCCATGCGGTTGGATTTTCTCCATGGTCTTAATTTCAATACACAGGCTATTTCCAGCAATCAGTTGGAATTTACCACGATAAATAAAAACATCGAGTCATTCATCGGGAGTACTGAAATCCCCGTTGGCATTGTAGGGCCATTGTTATTTAACAACCCTCAGGAACAAGAGTTGGCATATTGTGTGGCCGCTACCCTGGAAGGGGCACTCGTGGCCAGCATGAATCGCGGAGCAAGGGCTATTAGCAAGAGTGGCGGTTTTAGCGCTGAGGTTTTCTGGCAAAGGATGCACCGCGCGCCGATGTTCTTTTTTGAAAACAATGAGGAAGCCCTTATTTTTAAAAATTTTGTAGAGGCCAGTTTCAAACCTTTAAAAAAGACTGCGGAAAAGTATTCCAACCATGCCCGGCTCATTGAAATCGAAGCGCTGTGTCATGATCATGTTGTTCACTTAAAATTCATTTACACTACAGGTGATGCGGCGGGTCAAAATATGATTACTACCTGCACCTGGCATACTGTACTTCACCTGCTGGATTATTTTTATGAAGAAAAAGGGCTACGTCCTGTAGATTTTGTCATTGAAGGCAATGGATCTTCCGATAAAAAAGTTTCCCAATACTCCATACAATCCGGCAGGGGCATCCGGGTATCATCCACCTGCTTCCTGAAAGAAGAAGTAATTCAAAGGATTTTGCGAACGAGTGCCGAAAAAATATATCAATGCTTTTTACCTTCTAAAGGGCTTGCTAAAAGAGATGGTATGATGGGCTATAACATCAATGTAGCCAATACCATTGCAGCCATTTTTGCAGCTACCGGGCAGGATCTGGGTTCTCTTCATGAGTCATCTGTTGGTTTTTTGGATGTAAAGTTGGAAGAAGACGGTTTGAGACTGGAACTGTTGTTGCCCAATCTGGTCATCGGTACTGTAGGCGGAGGAACGCATCTGCCCAAACAGTCGGAGGCGCTGGAGATCATGGGATGCAAAGGCTCGGGGAAGGTACATCGGTTTGCACAGCTGATCGCAGGTTTTGCGCTTTCCCTGGAGATATCGACTTATGCTGCCATTGTCAGTGGTGAATTTGCCAGGGCCCACGAAGTATTGGGCAGGAATAAACCCACAGACCTGCTGGTGAGGGGGGAGTTAAACACCCGGTTTCTGACCCGATGCCTCAATTCCTTTTCCGGCTATAATAAAATTATTGCGATTGAACCTGTTGAGGCCGACAACCTTGATAACGGTATTTTAACTGACATCACACGCAGGGCCAGCAAGAAATTAATAGGCTTTGTACCCCTGTCGCTTACTTATCAACAACCGGAAAAGAAACGAAGATACCACAAGCAATTGCTCCTGAAGTCAAAGGCACTGGATATTGAAGTAATCAAAGGATTACATATTATGGCCGCCTCCATTGATTCCGGCCTGTCTGATCTAATCCGAAGTCATTTTGAATACCTTGAATATAAAAACTGCCACCTGAAAGAGTTGGCCCTGTACACCTACCTGCACAAACAACATTACCAGTATATCCCAAAATTCTATGGCGGTTTAAAAGACGATAAGCGGGAAATCCATCTTTTTATTCAGGAAAGGCTTGACTTTCCCGGACTAAAAATGATCAATACGGGAAACAACCCTGAAAAATGGGAAAGGCAGGATATCAGGAAGGCCATCTATGCGGCCTCAGTATTTCACAAACTATTTCAAACGACTGATACAAACTACAATGAGTTTTACGTCGATGACTTTCAACCGGAAAAAAATATCCCGCTGTATTTGAAAATCGCTTCCCTGTTGTACCATGAAGAAAGGAGCCGTGAAGTCAGGGAAGAATTTGCTGAGTTGATGGAATTTGTTCATGACCTTAAAGAAGAACGAGCTTCCCTGAATATTCAAAAAACCATAATCCATAATGACTTTAATCCGAGAAATATAGCCCTCAGGAAAAACGGTGAACCCGTAATTTATGATTGGGAGCTGGCCGTAGTGAATATTCCACACAGAGACATTGTAGAGTTTCTAAGCTTTACCCTTCAGCCGGGCTTCCTGAAGGAGGATTTATTCTACTACCTGAAGTATCATTTTTCGCTCTATCAAAGCCAGGACAACCGGCCGGGCTGGAGTGAATGGATTAAGGGTTACCGCTATGCGCTAAAAGAATACCTGGTGAGTAGAGTGGCCTTCTACGAAGTAGCCGGCATTATTGTGAAATATGACTTTTCAGAACGGATACTCCATGTGGCCTTTCAAATGATTAAATACCTGGACGATGGTGAATAGTTACATCACACATATCCTGATCGTCATTGTACCACTGGTTTTGTCCAATACATTGCATATGTTCATTGTTAAAAAAAACCTCATAAATATTCTTAACTACCCTATATGGCCCTATGGTTTTGGAAAAAATAAAACCTGGCGTGGAATTTTAGTGGTTGTATTACTGAATGCTTTATTTCTGGCCATTATCAACCTATTATTAAGCCCGGGTTTAGATCAACCTTTTATCCTTGGATTATACCTTGGTCTGGCCTACACCCTGGCAGAACTTCCCAATTCTTTTTTCAAAAGAAGATGGGGTATTGCCCCGGGCGGATCTGCCGGAACCAACAATATCCTGTTTCATATTATGGATAAAACGGATTCAGCCTTTGGGGTACTGCTTACCTATTACCTTTTGGGATATACAGGTATCAGGCAGGCGGCAATTTTATTTTTTATAAGCAGTCTGGTTCATACGTTTATTTCAATCGTATTGGTCAGGCTAAAATTAAAATCAAGCTTTTGATGACCCTGTATTCCTTAAACGACCATTTCCCTACCAATCAGTGTGGGTCGAAAGCAAGTAACCTGGCTTCGCTGCTACGGGCCGGTTACAATGTTCCTAACGGTTTTGTCATACCCAACGAAATCTATAAAAGCTATTTTCTAACGGGGAAGCCCATAGACAACAGCCTGAAGAGCCACATCGCCAGTGCCCTGCAAAAAAGTAATGCCCCTTATTATATGGTAA
>JAOUKJ010000365.1 GCA_029882675.1 Cyclobacteriaceae bacterium | reverse complement strand
CCTTTGACTGGTAGAATCACCGGGAATTTCGTGTGCGTAAGCCTGACTAAAAAGCCGGATACACCGGTCGCAAAAGCAGGTCTCAGGCAGAATAGGAGTCGGCTTTTCAAACTGGGCATGCCAGTGTAAATAGTCCAGCCAGATGCCGTCTATGGGCTGTTTGTTCAAGAGTTCATTGAGCTCATCGACACGATGGGTTCTGAAGGCCGAATCGGTCAGGCATACTCCCATAAACCAGTCAGCGGCTTCAGCCTTATGCCCATACCTGTCAACGGGCCAGGCTTCCGGGTGGTCTTTTACATAATCTTTGCCATTGAGCAGGGGAAACTCAGCAAATAGTTTGATGTTGTCTTTTTTTGCCATTTGAACCAGGTCTTCATTGAAGGTGCTTTTTCTGGCAAATACGGCGTTGATACCATAATCAGCCAGTGAGTGATACTTTTCAATGAAGGGATTGGGATTGCCATAGATGCCCTTTATTTGCTGTTCAGGAGATTTTTTTTTCTCTTGGCAAGCAATGCTAAGGGCGAGCATGAAAATAAATGACAAGATTGTAAAGAGTGGATAGGTGTTGATTTTCATAGGATTATAATGCTGTTCAGCGCGAATTTAATCAATAGCGGCAGGATTAAAAAAGATTATTGTTTGTCAAAATTTACAGTACATTAAATTGATTACACTGAAATTATTTCAGAATGCAGGATGAACCGGGAGATCGGGGATCGAGTGGATTGAATTTGTTTATCATGAAAAACCGTTTTACCTTTTGACGGTTTTTCAACTCCTTGACCATAGAATGATTAAATTTGAATGTAAGAATTGTTCAGGTTAAAGGTTTAGCTAAAATCCACAAGCGTATTTTAGGTGTTAAAGAAAAAGATGTTTTCCCGCCTCCCGATGCTTCGGGAGGCGGGAAAACATTTAAAATACATTTTATTGGCGCACTTGAATAAGTGAGTAACCTTTAGATTTAAAAAGGCGTATTCGGTTATATTTAAAACATTATTAAATGTTTTTGAAAGCCGTCTGCGGATTTAAAGATTTAACTAAATTACCTTAATGAAAGCTTAAAACATACATAATTATGAAGGAAGAAAAGACAGGGAAGTCAACAACCTCCCGCAGATCATTTATTAAAAAGGGAGCGATTGCATCCACAGTAATTGTTGTACCCCGACATGTACTTGGTGGAGTAGGATTTACCGCACCAAGTGATCAATTAAACCTGGCAGCCATTGGAGCGGGGGGAAAGGGATTCAGTGATATCAGTAATGCTTCTGTAAAAGGCCGGGAAAGAGTAGTAGCACTTTGTGATGTGGATTTCTCAGGTTCCGCTGCAAAATCTGTTGAAAAATTCCCCAAAGCAAAATTATATCAGGATTATAGAGAGATGCTGGAAAAGGAAAAGGATATTGATGCCGTTACCATTTCCACACCCGATCATGTCCATGGACCGGCAGCGGCCTTTGCGATGGAAAGAAATAAGCATGTATACGTCCAGAAGCCTTTGACGCATAACATCCGGGAAGCAAGATTACTTACCGAAATGGCAAGAAAAAATAAGATTGTGACGCAGATGGGAAATCAGGGCGGATCCAATCCCTTACTGGGTATGGTGCAAAAGTGGGTAGATTCGGAAGCAATTGGTAAAATATCAAAAGTGCAGGTCTGGACCAATCGTCCTGTATGGCCGCAAGGCGTTGCTTTTCCCGAATCCGATGAAAGCCAGAAACCGAAAGACCTGAACTGGGATCTTTGGCTGGGGCCGGCTCCGCAAATTCCATATACGCCCAATTTACATCCATTCAACTGGAGAGGATGGTGGGATTATGGTACAGGGGCACTCGGCGATGTGGGATGTCACCTGATCGATATTCCTTTCCGTACTTTAGGATTGATGTATCCAACGGATGCAGAAAGTAGTGTGGCATCCATTTATACTAAAATGTGGACGCCCGATTATCATCCAAAGGGGTGCCCTACGGCTTCTTTTACCACGCTGCATTTTGGGGCTACTGTAAAAAGTAAATCACCGATCGAAATGACCTGGAGTGATGGAGGAATCAGACCATCCCACCCGGATATTATTCCTGCGGATAATGACATAGGAGGAAAAGGGAGTAGCAACGGAGTGTTGATGATTGGAGAAAAAGGGATCATCTCCACGAATATCAATGATAGTTCACCCCTCATGCCCAAACTTTATCTCAATGACGGGACAACGGAATTTGGCCCTGAAGTGGAATCAAACGAAGAGCCGGAGTATGGCCATCAGCGCAAATGGGTGGATGCCTGTAAAGCGGGCTTCAACAGTGAGGAACATAAGGCCCTGACTTCTTCTTTTGATTATGCCGGGCCTATGACCGAAACGGTTTTGATGGGCAATTTAGCTATTCGTAGTTATATGCTTGGAAAAGAAGATAATAGGGGTAGAATGGACTTTTATGGCCGTAAAAAACTATTATGGGATGGTGAAAATATGCGTATTACCAACCTTGAAGAAGCAAATCAATTTGTAGGAAGAACCTATCGAAAAGGTTGGGAAGTGTAATTGATACACAACTGAACTATTTTTTTACCCTTAAACCCGCAGGCGGGTTTAAGGGTATTTTGTTTAGGCAACCTGCTGTTATTTCCACCAATTTCCCTTCCTCCTGTTTCCACAGTACTTCGTCCCCAGGCACTTTAGTATAGTACTTCATGGAAGTGATTTTCTCCAATATTTCCACCGGTGTCTCATCAAGACTGAGTACACAGGCCGCGTCGTACGGTGCACACCATTCGGCCCATTGATTATCCAGCAGCAAAACGGGTAATTCTAACCCGGTATATTCAAAAAGTTTGGTTGGCACCTTTCCTTTAAAATTGTCCTGTTGTGCATAATGAACCACCCCATAGCCCGCTTTTTGAATGAGTTCTATTATTTCTTCGTGGGGTACCAGCTGGTTTCCACCTATGATACGAACGAAATCATCCTCTTGGGCTATTTTAAGCAATTGCTGAAAATCTTTTTTTCGGGCGCAAAAGCCGGCAATGACCAAATGGAAAGCAGAATTTGTGCCATGAAGGATTCGGGCGAGGGCTATGGCTTCAAAGACGCCGGTTTCACGGGCAATGGTACCTGTAAACAGCAACATTTTTTCATCCCTTTGTTTTAACGTACGACCCGATGGTCGTTTTAGTTTGTTCTCAAGCACCGTGCACTTTCCCGATGTAAACCGAATTTGCTGTGTATAAATGCGTTCGGCCAGGATGTAGTGGCTAATCAGGGGGCCGGACAGGCGTTCAACGGTTCTGATGAAAAGACCGCCCATAGTTCTCAATAGTTTGGGGTAACTTGTCGCACATACAATATTGAGGTAATAGTTTTCCTGGATATCATAAATAAGCCTCGCCCCGGTAAATATTTTATAAAGGGCTGATGAAATTAGCAATTCCCAGGTGCAGACAATAATGACGTCTGGTCGGATTTTAATTAAACTGAGCAGAAATTTCAGCGGGGCCAAAGACCTTTTAAGTAAGTTTGTTCTTTGAAATCCGAACAAGGGAAAGTAGTTTATTTTGCCATTTTGGGGAATTTTTCCATTAAAACCAACAATGTTAATACTAAACCCCTTTACTTTGCAAAGTGTAAGCGCAAACTTTTCGTACATCCGGGTATCATTAACCGGTTTGAGTACAGTGGCGATAACTATTTTTTTTTCGGACATTGAAGAAGTAAAAATAAGGACTAAAAATGGATTTGAAGGAAGTTATTGAAAAAGCCTGGGAAGACAGGTCTATGTTAAAGGATAGTGATGTTCAGCAGGTGATCAGGGATGTGGTGGAAAAATTAGATAAGGGAACATTACGTATAGCAGAACCCAACGGAACAGATTGGGTGGTTAATGAGTGGCTGAAAAAGGCTGTAATCCTCTATTTTCCCATTAATACCATGCGCCCAATGAAGGCAGGTATCATGGAATTTCATGATAAAATTGATCTTAAAAGCGGCTATGATAAGCTGGGAGTGCGGGTCGTTCCCCATGCTATAGCCCGTTATGGAGCATATGTGAGCCCCGGAGTGGTGATGATGCCCTCCTATGTGAATATCGGGGCATATGTAGATGAAGGTACCATGGTGGATACCTGGGCTACGGTGGGAAGTTGTGCGCAGATTGGGAAGAATGTTCACCTAAGCGGTGGGGTAGGGATAGGAGGTGTGCTGGAACCCGTTCAGGCAGCACCGGTCATTATTGAAGACAACGCCTTTGTCGGATCCCGTTGTATCGTAGTGGAAGGAGTGAGGGTAGGTCGTGAAGCAGTATTGGGCGCCAATGTGGTATTAACAGGCAGTACCAAAATTATTGATGTTACCACTACTGACCGGGTGGAATACAAAGGATATGTGCCTCCGCGTTCTGTGGTGATCCCGGGATCTTATACTAAACAATTTCCTGCCGGGGAATTTCAGGTGCCTTGTGCTATTATTATTGGAAAACGCAAAGAAAGTACAGATAAAAAGACCTCTTTAAATGAAGCATTGAGGGAGAATGAAGTGTCGGCATAGATTGGCATTACCTTTGCGTTGTATGGTGAAAAAATGTGATCATGA
>JAOUKJ010000022.1 GCA_029882675.1 Cyclobacteriaceae bacterium | reverse complement strand
TATCCCAATCCTGTTCCAGGTTGGTCAGATGCCAATACACCTTATCTCCTACTTTTATACCTTCAATATTGTCAGGGGCAAAGTGGCTACGGATAGATGTAATGTAAACACGAACTACATTACCTTTTCTTTCTACCTTCACATCATCT
Organism: Cyclobacteriaceae bacterium; assembly: GCA_029882675.1. GTDB lineage: Bacteria > Bacteroidota > Bacteroidia > Cytophagales > Cyclobacteriaceae > JAOUKJ01. The sequence goes on along the minus strand of JAOUKJ010000022.1, from coordinate 17,596 downwards.
TCAGACTTCGCCACATGCGGGTGTGCATTTTCTTCCAATGAATATATCTTCTTACTATTAGGTACAACAACACTCGCGGCTATACCCTGCGCGTAGTGTGGCTCACCTATGGTAGGGAAATCAAGGAGTAATTCCATTTTATCTCCGGAGATATCATATAACTGGGCCGAGTGGTTCATTTCAGGCCCTGTAGGCAGATAGCGGTCTTTGGTAATTTTGTTCATAGCTACCAGGTATTTTCCCCAAGGCTTTTTAGAGTCTCCACCGGGGATCATCAGGTGGCCTACAGAATAGTAGCAAGGTACCCTGTCCACTACTTCCCAGGTGCCCACTTTCCATTTCACGACTTCAGAAGATATAAAGAAGGTTGTGTAAGCATTGCCTTTGCCATCAAACTCAGTGTGCAATGGGCCGAGGCCACCACTTGAAACAGTGCCTGCCAGTACATCTTCAAATTTCAAAATAGGAATACCTTCAACTTCGTCCTCAAAAGACTTATTTTCGATAGCAGTTAGCATTTTATCGAAGGAATGTACTGTCAGGTCGGCAGACAGTTTACCAGCACCGATAATATACTCTCCTGTAGGGTTAACATCCACTCCATGTGGTGATTTAGGCGTAGGCAGGTAATAGATCAGGCCAGGGCATTCTGAAGGAATAAGTACTTTCACTTCTTTTATCTCTTCTGACGTTGCCATCTGGGTCTTTTCATCGAAGTAATTATGCATATAGCTGGTAGGCATCGTTTGTGCTTTACCTTGTGCAATATACTCTTCGGCCAATTTCCAATTAACAGCGGCAATAAAGTCCTTGTCATTAATAGAAGCATTCCTTTCTATATAAGTATGACTCTCTTCGGTATTATATGTAGTAAAGAACATCCATCCGTGTGACTTGTCTTTACCTGCATGGGCCAGGTCATAGTCATAACCGGGAACCAGTATCTGGAAGGCTACCTTCATTTCTCCGGGCTCGTCGGCTTTTATAAAGGTTAAAGCCCCTTTAAAATTCTCTTTGTATGAACTGATAGCCACATCTTTTTGAGGTACAGGAACACTAAATCGGGTTCCCGCTACCACATACTCAGTATTCATGGTTGTAAAGGGTGAACTGTGGTTACCCCCACTGTTAGGGATTTCGACGATTTCTGTTGTTTCGAAATACCCAAGGTCTATCCTTGCCACACGTGGTGTGTTATTACCGTTAATAAAAACCCAACGACCATCTGGCACGCCATCAGTTTGAGAGAGTTCAGGGTGGTGTGCATCATCCCAGGGGACAAAACCAAAAGAAGTATTTAGCAGGGGCTTGGTTTCTTCATTATAACCATACGCTTTTTCCGCATCCTGCGAGAATACGGGAATCACCTTCAACAATCTTCCGGAAGGCAAGCCATAAATACTTAGCTGACCGCTAAATCCACCTGAGATCATAGCATAAAATTCGTCGTGCTCACCAGGCGCCACATAAACTTTCGATGCAGCACTTGAATTTTCGAGAGCACCCTTGTTATTATTATTGTTTCCCGCTGGTCCACAAGCTGTGAACAAAAGCGAAAAAACGATAACAACCGAGAATGTAATCTGAGTAGTTTTCATATTTGTTTATATAAATTTGGTTAATTCAGCGTTCTGAAATACTCCAGTATTTGCCGTGCCTGCTCTTCAGTCAGGTTTTGATTGGCCATTGGAGCCAGGTTCGCTTCCTGAAGTAGTTTTTTGGCAATTGGATCCTTCTGTACCATCTCATCCGGATTGAGCATCATATTCATTATCCATGCCGGATTTCTCCTGGACATAATTCCTTTAGGTGCAGGGCCTATATATTTTTCCTCGGCCTTATGGCAAGCTGTACACATCGCATTAAAGGTTTTTTCTCCTTCAGCCGCCATTGCCTGATCAATTTCGCCCAACTCCACTGATTTCACAGGCCCTATACCTATATTATCCATAGGATCTACTTCACTTGATCCGGGAGGGCCTGCTTCCTTACCGCTTGCTGCACCATCGGTAGAGGAAGCTCCCCCACCACATCCTGTCAAAACAAAAAGGCCCAACGCGAGACCTATCCCGAAAAATTTACTGGCTTCTTTCATAATTGAAGTTAATTTAAGTTAATTTATTAATGTTCAAAAATAATTTTCTTATCATTTCAAAAATATGATGTAAGTCATATATCCTCGTGAGTTTAATTACTCCCTTTGAATAAAATATATAAATCAGTAGATAAACTGATATTCATCATATTTGAAGTATTAAATAAAAGTGTAACTTGCTCTCCAAATTTACAAACCTTATTAACATGAAAAAACATAATTACCTTTTTTCCTTAGCGCTAAGCGCTGCTGTTCTTTTTTCCTGTGGTGGTGGAACTGGAGATACTCCTGCTGACACACAGGCCGAACCTGCCGCTGATCCAAATGCTCCGGCCGTGCATGTAGGACAGGCAGCCGTAGATACTGAAAGTAATAACATACTCAACATTGCCATTGGATCGCCTGACCATACAACCCTGGTTGCTGCGGTTCAGGCTGCCACAATCGAAAACGTGCTGGCCAACAACGGGCCTATAACTGTTTTTGCACCAGTAAACAGTGCGTTTGAAAAACTTCCGGAAGGTACTGTTGAAACACTGCTTAAGCCTGAAAACAAATCTGCGCTCATTAACATCCTTTATTTTCATGCCTCAGCGGGTAGCTTTGAAAAAGAGGCCCTTAAGGACGGGATGATGATGGATCAGGCACAGGGAGACAAAGTAAAAATTGAGGTAAAAGGAGAAGATGTTTTTATTGGCGGAGCTAAAATCCTGGCCTCTGTAAAAGCCAGCAACGGATATGTTCATGTGATTGACGGCGTTCTGTTACCTCCCGAAAAATAGATATTAATGAACTACTCCGGGCCAGAGCCCCGAAGTATCAAATGGATGTTTTTGTTTTTTCCAACCCAGCGGGTCGGGGAATTGAAGCACTTATCGAATAAAATAAAACCTTGAGGCCAGTCTTTATCAGATTGGCCTTTTTTATTGGTGGATTTCACAACATGGAATTGGCTGGTCGCAAACAACATCAACCTGGTATTTGTTGCCCTATTTATTTTTTCATTCCTGCAATTGATTAGCTTTGTATAATTATTAATCCCTATGCCAATGAGTAGGTTTGCCAGCCCAAATGATTTTTTCATCAAAATCAATCAGATTTACCATTTGATTATAGCCACTCCCCTCCTCGCATTTATTTATCTCTATTTAGAAAAAAGAGAAGAAACATGGATCGCCGTAATACACGATCAGATGTATTTAGAGATCATAAGTTATACCATGGCTCCCACCGCAGTGGCCCTTGCATTTTTAGGATTTAAACTTTTCAAAGACCGAATAGATAAAAGTTTTGAGCACAAATCACTAACGGATAAATTGAGCGTTTTTTCTAATGCTTTCCTCATCCAGCAAACCTTCTTCAGTCTGGCATCTGCCACGTCCATTTTAGGGTTGTACCTCACAGGCAATAATATGTTTGCTATCCTTTATGTAATCATGCTGTTTATCACTTCAATACAGCGCCCATCTGCTTCGAAAGTAAGCCATGCTTTAAAATTACCTAAAGAACAACGTGAAATACTGACGAAGAAAAAGCCCTTTAATCCGGATGAATAATTAATTAGATAATGGTCATGGGACTGACATCATCAATTGATTTAGCCAGGATGTATTCAGCGATAAAATCCCCTACCTGCGATGTAGTACATGTACTATTGGGATCTATATCCCCTGTAATCAGGCCTTTTTCCATAGATGCCAATACCGCTTCCCGGACCAATTCAGCTTCTCCCGGTGCATTAAGTGCCATTTCCAACATCATCGCTGCGGAGAGTATGGAAGCAATGGGATTTGCCCTGTTTTTTCCAGCCCATTCGGGATATGATCCATGAATAGGTTCAAATAATTTGGATTCTTCTCCAATTGAGGCTGAGGGTATTAAACCAAGCGATCCTGATATTACCGAGGCCTCATCGGTAAGAATATCACCGAACATATTCTCTGTAACAATGACATCAAATTGAGCAGGATTGGTAATGATATTCATCGCTGCATGATCCACATACATAAATTCCAGATTTACATCCGGATAATCGCCCGCCATTTGCTTAATAACCTGTCTCCATAATCGGGATGTGGCCAACACATTGGCCTTATCCACAACAGTAACTCTTCCATTCCTTTTTTGGGCGATCCCGAAGGCCACCCGCCCAATTCGCTCGATTTCGCCTGCGGAGTATTTACAAGTATCAAACGCTTCAAAACCGTCTTCTGATCTGCCTCGTGGTTGTCCAAAATAAATACCACCTGTCAATTCCCTGATCACTATAAAATCAACATTTTTTATCCTGTTATTTTTAAGAGGCGACCGATCATACAAGGGGGGATAGCTTTTTACGGGACGGAGGTTCGCATAAAGTCCCAGGTTGGCCCGCATCCGGAATAGCCCCTCATCCGGCCTGACCTTAACATTGGGATTATCATCAAATTTCGGATCACCTATTGCACCAAACAATACCGCATGTGCCTTTTTACACAGATGTTCCGTTTCTACAGGGAAAGGATCTCCTGTTTTTTCAATGGCGTCCACGCCTATCAGTCCATATTGGAAAGTGAACTTCCGATCAAATACTGATCCAATGGCTTTTAGAACTTTGACAGCTTCATTGATCACCTCTTTACCTATTCCATCACCGGGAAGTACAGCAATATTATTTTTCATCAGCAATTACTTATGTAATTGCAAAATAAGATCTTTTAGCTTGATAATGAAGAAGTTAAGCTTAAATATGAAGGGCTAGCCATTATTCACTGTCTCGCCTTCTTTCCATTTTGCGTATAATTCGTGTAATTCGGGGTCACGTACTTCGAGAATTTCGTCAGCCAGGGTGAGGAAACTTCTGTAAATTTCGTTGAGGTCTTCACCCTCCATCTCGTAGCCCAATTGCGAAAGTCTAAAACGCAATGCGGCCCGGCCACTTCGCGCAGTGAGTAAGATATCAGAGTGATCAACACCTACTTCAGCGGGATCGATGATTTCATAGTTTAGGCGGTTTTTAATTACACCATCCTGATGAATACCTGAGGAATGAGCAAAGGCATTACTGCCAACAATTGCTTTATTAGGTTGTACAGGCATACCCATGGTTTCAGCCACCAAATTACTTATTGCATAAAGTCGCTCAGTGACCACCTGGGTCTTATGGGGAATGTCTGCTCGCTTTTTAATGATCATCACCACTTCTTCCAACGAAGTATTGCCGGCTCGCTCTCCTATTCCGTTGATGGTACATTCAATTTGTCTTGCCCCACTTCTCACCCCGGCAATGGAATTGGCCGTTGCCAGGCCAAGGTCATTATGGCAATGTGTAGAAATTATTGCCTTATCGATATTGGGGACATTATTTATAAGATATGCTATTTTAGCCCCGTATTCCTCGGGAAGACAGTATCCGGTAGTATCCGGGATGTTTACTACCGTAGCACCTGCTTTAATGACTTCTTCCACCACTTTGGCCAAAAAATCGTTATCTGTTCTTCCGGCATCCTCAGCATAAAACTCCACATCATCCACATAATTACGAGCCAGTTTCACAGCCTTCACTCCCCGTTCAATGACATCCTCACGCGTTATCCTCAGCTTATGTTTCACATGTTGGTCTGATGTGCCTATACCTGTATGTATTCTTCCTTTTTTAGCAAATTTCAGTGCTTCACCTGCTACTTTTATATCGTTATCGACAGCGCGTGATAAACCACAAATAGTCGGTCTGGTCAGCACTTTGGAAATTTCCATCACACTTTTGAAATCTCCGGGACTGGATACCGGAAAACCGGCCTCTATCACATCTACCCCTAATTCCTCCAATGCCAGGGCAATAGTCACTTTTTGCGCTGTATTTAACTTACACCCTGGCACCTGTTCCCCGTCTCTTAATGTTGTATCAAAGATATATATCCTGTCGTCCATAATACTTGTTATCATAATTTGTCCAAAACTACCCGGAGGATATGCCTTATTAAAACAAAAAATAAGTATTTTTACGATTTCTATTGATCAATTTATTTGGCTTTGTTGTTATTTATATAACAAACAATAATTTTATTTACGATGTCCAGAGAAAAATCAAATGCGCTATTTCAATTGGTTAAGTCGATGACCAAAAATGAAAAGCGGTATTTTCGCTTATACGCAGGGAAAGGTAATGGGCAGGATAAAAAGACACTTCAGCTCTTTGACACCCTTATCGAGCAAGACCATTTTGATGATAATCATGTATTGGAAATAAATACGGATTTTAAACCTGAACAGCTTTCAAACCTAAAGGCTGAGCTTTACAAACAACTTTTACATGCATTGCGCATGTACAGCGATGGAAAGATTATTGATATAAAAATAAGGCAGCTTATTGATTTTTCTCAGATACTGGTAGACCGGTGCCTCTATAAGCAAGCATACGACCAACTTAAAAAAGCAAAAAAAGTTGCCAATCAACATGACAACCTCGAGATGATGCTTGAGATTGGGAAGCTCGAAATAAATGTATTGACCTACATCATTGACAACCAAAATCAAAGAAGAGTAAACAAGATTGTGGCAGAGATCAGTCATATCAATGAAAGAATAAACCGGGTAAACCAGCTATCCAACCTCAATGCCAAACTAAATTCACTGTACAAAAAAGTGGGTTTCATTCGCGACCAGCGCGATCATCACGCCATTGAAAATTACCTCACCAAAAACCTTCCTGAATATCACGAAGAGGAACTTTCATTATTGGAAAAGATACATTTACACAACCTTTTTACCGGTTATTATTTCTTTATCCATGATTTTAAAAAAGGATACACAGCAGCGAAGAAACTGGTCGCTCTTTTTGACGATCACCCCTCACTTCGTTTATCAAAAATAGATTTTTATATCCAGGCACTTAACAAACTTTCAATAGCCCAAACAAAACTCAGTTTATATGATGAGTTTGTAAGCACCGTAGACAAATTACAAAACATACCACATATCAAAGGTATTACGCTAAATGAAGATATTAGAACAAAGCTTTTCAAATATTACTATCTGCATGAAATCAACCGTTATTTATTACTGGGAGATTTTACAGGAGGGGTGAAACTGATCAACAAGATCCACCACGGATTAAACGATTTCATCACAAGACTCGACCAGCATTCTAGTATTATTTTTTATTACAAAATAGCCTGTCTTTATTTTGGCAACAGTCAATATAACCATACCTTGGTCTGGCTCAATAAAATTATTAACACACCCAATGTAGACATCAGAAGAGATATTCACTGCTTTGCCCGGATACTCAACCTGGTTACACATTTTGAAATAGGGAATACCGATGTCATAGACTATTATATCCGCTCAACCTACCGGTTTCTGGCTAAAAAATATGATCTGAGGCTTTATCAACAATACATCCTTGGCTTTCTTAAAAACCTGAGTCATCGTGAAACAAGGGCCGACCTGAAAAGTGATTTCAAACAACTCCGGGAGCAGCTTATTCCCCTGTCGGACAAACCCTATGAAAAGAGGGCTTTCATTTATTTCGACATTATTAGCTGGCTGGAAAGTAAGATTAGTGGACGGGCAGTAGGTGAAATTATTGGTGAAAAAGCACGCCTGAAAATTGAATCGAAAAAATTAAGCAAGACAATGGCTGATGAAAAACAATAATTCCCTTTACTTTGGAGCTTGTTGTTACTATCCTCAAAATACAAATACTCATGAATCGATGGGCTGTCATCTTTTGCTTCCACCTCCTAGTCATATTGTTTTCGGCTTGTGATGGCCCTGAAAAAGCCAGCAGAGGGGATATAAAAAAAAATAATGATCAAACCAATGCCTATATTGGTGATCAACAATGTTTGTCGTGCCATGCAGAACAGACACAATCCTGGGCATCATCACATCACGCCAAGGCCATGATGCATGCCTCTGACAGCACTGTACTTGGAGATTTTGGTGATATTACTTTTACCGGGAGTGGAGTGTCTTCCTTTTTTTTTAAAAGAGACGGCCTTTATTATGTGGAAACAGAAGGCCCTACGGGAAAAAATGAAACATACCAGATAAAATACACATTTGGCTTAACCCCCCTTCAACAATACCTGGTGGAGTTTCCAGGCGGCCGGATGCAAGCCCTCCGAACTGCCTGGGACACCCAAGAAAAACAGTGGTACGACCTCTACCCCAATCAGGAGATTATCACCGCTGATTGGTTGCACTGGACAAGAGGCGGACTCAACTGGAATACCATGTGTGCCGAGTGCCACTCCACTGATCTAAAAAAGGGATATGACCTAGAAACTGACACCTATAACACCACCTTTTCTCAAATCAATGTAAGTTGTGAAAGCTGCCACGGGCCCGGCGAAAAACACCTTTCCTGGGCCAGCACAGAACCCCGGGACAGTAACGCATATATGTTATTGACATCCGATATAAAGTCTGTCGAACAGGTACGTGCCTGCGCTCCCTGTCATTCCCGAAAGGGAAACCTTTCCTCAGCATTTACATTTAACGGAGAGTTTCTTCAGGATTTTGTCCCAGAAATACTTTCTGACGGACTCTACCATGCTGACGGGCAAATACAGGATGAGGTATATGTTTACGGATCCTTTCTGCAAAGTAAGATGTACCACAACAATGTAAGGTGCACAGACTGCCATGATCCACATACGCTGCAATTGAAAAAGGATGGCAATGAGCTCTGTATGCAGTGCCATGAGCCGAGGTATGATACCCGCCAGCATACATTTCATGAGGCTGGTACCGAGGCTGGCTCATGTATTAGTTGCCATATGCCCGGCAAAATCTATATGGGTGTGGATTTCAGGCGAGACCACAGTTTCCGTGTCCCCCGCCCCGACCTGAGCGTTGAGTATGGTGTTCCTAATGCATGCAATGGGTGCCACAATGATAAAAACGCATCTTGGGCAGCAGAAAATATTATTGCCTGGTATGGAAAAGAACGAGCGTATCACTTTTCGGAAGCCCTTGTCATGGGTCGACAACGTATTGCCGGGGCTGTTCCCGGACTGGACAGGCTCCTTGCGGACACATCTCAGCCAGACATCGCACGAGCCACTGCGGCTTACTACCTGGCAGACATCCCCACCAGGGAATCATTCACTGCCCTTGCCCGAGGAATCGTAGATAGCAGCGCCATGGTGAGGTATTACACAGCATCAGGCCTGATGAACATCCCCATACAGGACAGGGTAAACTGGGTAGGCCACTTGTTGCGGGACAGTGTCAGGGGCGTACGAATTGCCGCAGCAGAAGCCCTCGCAGACTTTCCCAAAGAGCAACTTCCGCTGGAACTGCAGACAGCCTTCAACAGCGCGCTTTATGAATATGAGACTTCCCTAAAATCCAGGGCAGACTTCCCGATGGGACGTTTTATGCTCGGGCAATATTATTACCGTACCGGGCAGGTGGAAAAAGCCAAACAGGAGTATGCCAATGCACTGAACATGGACACGCTGTTGCACATAGCCCGGGAAAACCTGGCCAGGATTTACAATCAGCAGCAGAACAACAAGAAGGCCATTGAATTACTGCAAACTACTTTAAGTTTTGAAAAAAATAACGGCCAGGCACTTTATTCCCTGGGGCTCATTTATGCGGAGGAAAGCAAACTGGAAGAAGCCACGATATATCTCTCTCAGGCCGTTCAGGCCATGCCAGAAAATGAAAGGACGCATTACAACCTCGGGTTGGCTTATCAGCACCTCGACAAACTGGCCGAGGCCGAAAAAGCATACCTTGAAGGATTAAAGATTCTGCCTGAATCTGCAGCCATCAGGCAGGCTCTGGCTATATTATACCTTCAGCAAAATGAAAAGGAAAAGGCCCGGCCACATGTGGAAGAGTTGGAGAAAAGGTTTCCAGGGAGTGGGTTGGTGGAGCAATTGAAGTAGTCCGCGTTACAAACGCGGACTATTCGTTACAAACGCGGACTATTCGCTACAAACGCGGACTATTCGCTACAAACGCGGACTAGGCGTTACAAACGCGGACTAGGCGTTACAAACGCGGACTAGGCGTTACAAACGCGGACTAGGCGTTACATACGTGGACTATGCGTTACAAACGCAGACTATGCGTTACAAACGCAGACTATGCATTACACACGTGGACTATGCGTTACAAACGCGATATGCTACGCAATATAAACGCGGACTATGTACTATTATTTGTGTGTTATATTATTTTTTATTACTTTTATTTTATAATATAATTATTATAAAATATATTAATCATGTCTGGTGATAAATATCTAATACGAGACCAGCATACTATTTATTTCATTACACTCACGGTAATAAAATGGATTGATATTTTCACACGGGAAAGCTACAGGGAAATTATTGTCCATTCACTTAATTTCTGTATCAAAACCAAAGGTTTGGAAGTGTTTGCGTGGGTAATCATGAGCAACCATGTTCACCTTTTGGTCAGTTGTAATGCCCCACACAGAATGTCTGATTTTCTAAGAGATTTTAAAAAATTTACTTCGAAAGAAATTGTAAAAGTCATCGATTCGTCAAAGGAAAGTAGAAGGCACTGGATATTGAAAATACTTTCTGAAGAAGGAAACAGGCTCAGGCGCATAAAGAAATTCAAATTATGGAAAGACGATAATCATGCCATTGATTTGTTTCGATATCATATTAGTATTAAACAGAAAATGAATTATATTCACAATAATCCGGTAGCTGCAGGAATTGTGGATAATGCCATCGACTATGTTTATAGCAGTTGCAGAGATTATTGTGGAAGGAAGGGGCTGGTGGAGGTAAGTCCTCGTTTCAAAGTTGTGGACATTTAGTCCTCGTTCGGAAACGAGGACTATAACGAGGACTATATCGGACTATAACGAAATATAATAATATGGAATTCATTAGTATTAATCCTTATGATCAGCGGGAGGTGGGTCGTTATCGTGTTAACAGCCGGCAGGAAGTTGCCAAAAAGCTTGACCTTTGCGAAAAAGGATTTTACGAATGGAGTGAGTTGAGTATTACATCACGAAGTAGCTTTCTGAATAACGTTGCTGACATTTTAGACAGTCAAAATGAGAATCTGGCCAGGTTGATCACCCTGGAAATGGGAAAAGTGATTGGAGAAAGCCGGGCGGAGGTGGAAAAATGCGCCTGGGTGTGTCGGCATTATGCTGAAAATGCGGAACAATACCTCGCTGACGAAATCCTATATACAGCGGCAAAAAAAAGTTTTGTCCGACATGATCCCTTAGGCTGTGTCTTTGCCATCATGCCGTGGAATTTTCCTTTCTGGCAGGTATTTCGCTTTGCCGCACCGGCACTGATGGCTGGTAATGTGGGTCTGTTAAAACACGCCCCCAATGTCTGCGGTTGCGCATTGGCTATAGCGAAAATATTTACCGATGCCGGCATCCCTGAAGGTGCATTCCAAACGGTGGTACTCACCAATGAACAGGCCGCAGAAGTGATCGCCCATCCCGTGGTAAAGGCGGTAACACTCACTGGCAGTGAACGCGCAGGAAAAGCTGTGGCATCTCTTGCCGGCCAACACCTAAAAAAAACAGTGCTTGAACTTGGAGGTAGTGACCCGTTTATTGTTTTGGATGATGCCGACATTGAAAAAGCAGCCCGGGCAGCATGCCTTTCGCGGATGATGAATGCCGGACAAAGTTGTATTGCCGCCAAGCGGTTTATTGTGATGGAATCAGTAAAAGAAGATTTCACAGCCGCTTTCATGACCCAAATGAGCAATTTAACATCAGGTGATCCCCTTGCTGAAGACACACGCTTTGCACCATTGGCCAGAAGGGATCTTGCCGATAACCTGATGTCACAACTCAAAGGTTCTGTTGATCTGGGTGCCCGGATGCTTACCGGCGGAAAAAGGGACGGTTGTTTTATTCAACCTACACTCATTACTGGTGTAAAGCCCGGCATGCCCGCTTTTGATCAGGAAACTTTTGGTCCGCTGGCTGCTATTATTCAGGTAAAAGATGAAAAAGATGCGCTGAACATGGCCAATCGAACCATCTATGGCCTCGGCGCTTCAGTGTGGAGTGCATCCGAGGAAAAGGCATTGCATTTCAGTCGGAAGATTGAAGCAGGAAGTGTTTTTATCAACGGGCTGGTGAAGTCAGATCCGAGGGTGCCATTTGGGGGGATAAAGAACTCTGGTTATGGGCGGGAGCTTGCCAGGCATGGGATAAGGGAGTTTGTGAATGTGAAGGCTGTGGTGGTGGAATAGTGTAGTCCTCGTTGCAAACGAGGACTATAGTAATCGTTGCAAACATAGTCCTCGTTGCAAACATAGTCCTCGTTGCAAACGAGGACTATGCTATAGGATTCGGCGGGCTTTGCGAAGGCGTTTGGTATAGTACTCTTCGAGAAGGTCTCGTTCAACGACGCCAACAGAGCTGGAGGCATGGATAAACATAATCCGGTCTTTATATACTGCTGTGACCATGCCTACATGGGTAATTTTGCGTTTACGCTTGCTCATGGCAAAAAAGAGTAAATCACCTGGCTTTAGCTTTTTCACCTTCACTTTTTCACCTACTTCACTCTGGTCTTTTGAAGAACGTGGCAATGATTGGTTAATTTGCTTATAGGATTGCAAAATTAACCCCGAACAATCTATACCCCTTTTGGTAGTACCACCATATTTATAGGGCGTTCCCAGGTAACTTCTGGCTTCCCTGACTACCGTTTCTCGATTTTCGCTACGCTGTGCCCGTTTGCCTGATCCGCACGAGGAAAGAATAAGAGCCATAAAAAGTAATGCCGAAATAATTTTAAGCAGGTTGATTCCTCTGTTTGAGTTAATCCGCCGTATATTTGCGAACACTATAGTTTGTTCATCATGTCCGTTATCTTTGTTATGAATTTGTTCATTTACCCTGGTAAAACGTGCTTTTTCAAAACTAAACCCCCTTTTGCTCCGGGAAGCCCGGGTTCGTGCAAAGGTTTTTGATAGCGAATATGCTGATTCAATCATTAATATTATACAATTTAGGTTTTTACAAAAATAATGTATTTTAACAAACTTGCTGAACAACTCAAGGGTGAATTACTCACCGAACAGCGCATCCTGAAAATATATGCTACTGATGCCTCTGCTTACCGTGAGCTTCCATTGGCCGTAGCCATCCCTGCTGATACAGCAGACATCATTACCCTTGTCAATTTTGCAAGGGAAAATAATTGTTCCCTCATTCCCCGCACGGCAGGCACCAGTCTCGCCGGTCAGGTTGTAGGCAAAGGCATTGTTGTTGATGTATCCCGAAAATTCAACCAGATACTTGAAGTTAATACGGAAGAGCAATGGGTCAGGTTACAACCCGGTGTTATCAGGAACGAGTTGAACATGCATCTGGCCGAACAGGGATTTCTTTTCGGACCGGAAACGGCCACGGCCAATCGCGCAATGATTGGCGGAATGATTGGCAACAATTCCTGCGGATCCAACTCTATCGTCTATGGCAGTACGCGTGAAAACTTACTGGAAGTGAAGGCCATTCTTAGCGATGGAGAAGAAGTGATATTTTCTTCATTGGATAATGAATCTTTTTTTGAAAAATCATCCGGAAAAACCACCATTTCTGATCGGGAAAAGGATATTTATGCCACCACCTATGCTTTACTGAGCAATGCACAAAACAGGCAGGATATAGATAAGGAATACCCCAAAAGATCCATTCCACGAAGAAATACCGGATATGCCATTGACTTGCTTAAAGACACAAATCCTTTTGGTGATTATAAAAAGGATTTTAATTTTTGTCAGTTGATTGCCGGATCTGAAGGCACGCTTGCTTTTATTACAGAGGCCAAATTAAAAATAGTACCCCTGCCCCCACCCTTTACCGGTCTGATATGCATTCACTTCAATTCCATTTACGAGTCCCTGCTCGGTAATCTGGTAGCTCTTGAATACAAACCCAGCGCCAGTGAGCTCATCGATCATTATATCCTGGAATGTACCAAAGACAATATCACCCAAAGTAAAAACCGCTTTTTTGTAGAGGGCGACCCTCAGGCCATTTTGGTGGTAGAGCTTAAGCGACAAACACTTGAAGAGGTAGAAAATGATGCAGCCGTTCTGATCCAGTCATTAAAAGACAAACAACTGGGATATCATTATCCGCTGGTGACCGGTTCGGATACAACAAGGGTATGGGAACTGCGAAATGCCGGTCTCGGCCTGTTGTCGAACATGCCGGGGGACGCCAAGCCAGCACCTGTAATAGAAGATACTGCGGTTGATGTTCAGGATCTGCCGAATTATATAAAAGAGTTTAACCTCATACTGGAAAAGCACGGCCTGTTTTCGGTACATTATGCCCATGCCGGTTCAGGGGAGCTGCACCTGCGGCCCATTATCAACCTGAAAACGAAAGAGGGCAACCGAATGTTCCGGACTATTGCCGAAGAGATTGCCACATTGGTAAAGCGGTATGGCGGGTCGCTTAGCGGAGAACATGGGGATGGCAGACTGCGGGGTGAATTCATCCCTCAGATGATTGGGGAGCAAAACTATGAGATCCTTAAAGCCATAAAAAAGGCCTGGGATCCTCAAAACATCTTCAATCCGGGAAAGATTGTAGATTCTCCGGCCATGAATGAGATGTTGCGTTTTACGCCGGGACAGGAGACCCCTGATTTTGACACTGCGCTTCGCTTTGACAAGACGGATGGTTTTATGCGGGCAGTAGAGCAGTGCAATGGCGCAGGTGTTTGCCGGAAGACTGAACTAACCGGCGGAACCATGTGCCCTTCGTACATGGCGTCACATGATGAGAAAGATACCACTCGAGCACGAGCCAACATATTAAGGGAGGCACTTTCGAGACCAGATAACAGCCTGGCCCCCTTTGCAAATGAAGATGCCTATTCCATTCTGGATCTCTGCCTATCCTGCAAAGGCTGCACTTCCGAATGTCCTTCCAATGTGGACATGGCTCGCATAAAAGCTGAATTTTTACACCAATATTATAAAACCAACAGGCCATCCCTACGCACCAAACTCATTGCCAACTTCTCCAGGGCCTATCAACTGGGAACCGTTGCCCCCGGACTATTCAACCTGGCCCTGACTTTTAAACCCCTTGCGGCCCTCACCAAAAGTGTACTTGGTATTGCCCCTCAACGCAGCCTCCCCGCGTTGAACAAACAAACGCTGCGGTCATGGTATAATCGTAAATTCACTCCACAAGGAAAGAAAACGGTGTATTTCTTCTGCGATGAGTTTACTAACCTCAACGATTCGGACGTGGGCATAAAAGCCATTAATCTACTGGACAGGCTTGGCTTTGAAGTGAAAATGGTTGAACACGCCGAAAGTGGAAGAACTTATATTTCAAAGGGATTTTTGGATAAGGCAAAAGTATCAGCCAATGAAAACGTCCGGATATTCTCCCCGCTCATCAGTGCTGATACTCCGCTGGTAGGCCTGGAACCCTCCGCTATCCTGGGATTTCGTGACGAATACCCCGACCTGGTTGATACAACGTTGCGGACAAAGGCCCTGGAACTGGGAAAAAACTGCCTCACCATTGAAGAATTTCTGGACAGGGAGTCAGACAATATTGACAAGCGTCTTTTTACCGATACTCCCCGGCAAATAAAACTACACGGGCACTGCCATCAGAAATCATTATCTTCACTCACTCCTACAAAAAAAATACTGATGGTGCCCCCAAACTACAAAGTGCAACTTATCCCTTCCGGATGTTGTGGCATGGCAGGCTCGTTTGGTTATGAAAAGGAACACTATGAGACCTCACAAAAGGTAGGAGAACTGGTACTATTCCCCGCGGTGCGGGAGACTCCTGAAGACGTCATCATTGCAGCACCAGGCACCAGTTGCCGACATCAGATCAAAGACGGTACCGGCAGAAAAGCACTGCACCCGGTAGAAATATTATGGGAAGCCCTGAAGGAAAAATAATATGTGTGGAATAACGGGCATATATGCATTCAATCTGGTGGGCAGGTTTCACATGATCAACCTGGCAAATGCCACAAAATCACTTGAACGACGTGGGCCAGACCACCAAAACACCTTCCACAACGACTTTGTGGGGTTGGGACACCGCAGACTGGCGGTAATCGATACCAGTATAGAAGCCAACCAGCCCATGACTGATCCCTCCGGCAGGTATGTACTGGTTTATAATGGGGAAATTTATAATTATAAAGAACACAGGCAACGCCTTGAAAAGCAGGGTGAATCTTTCAGCACCCAATCGGATACTGAAGTGCTTTTAAAAATGCTCGTACAGGAAGGAAAAGAATGCCTGCCCAAACTCAACGGTTTTTTTGCCTTTGCTTTTTATGATAAAGAAGAAAACTACCTACTGCTGGCCATTGACCGGTATGGCATAAAACCCCTATATTATCTGTGTGACGAAGACAAAGTATTGTTTGGTTCTGAGATGAAGGCGCTTTTTGAATATGGATTGAACAAAGAACTTGACCATACTGCGTTGTCTCAGTATTTTCAGCTTAACTATACGCCAGGGCCGGAAACAATGATAAAAGGGGTGAAGAAATTGATGCCCGGGGAGTATGTTGAGGTAGGTAGTCCGCGTGAGGAACCTAGTCCGCGTTACAAACGCGGACTATGCAAACGCGGACTATGGTATGAGTTGCCATATCGGGAGACTATTAATGCTCCACTTTCGTATGACGAAGCCTGTGTGGCTATGGGCAAGGTTCTGGAAAATGCTGTACAAAAACGCTTGGTGGCTGATGTTCCACTTGGATCTTTTCTGAGCGGGGGAATAGACTCCAGTATTGTGGCCATGCTGGCTAAACGGCACAAGAAAGATCTCCATACCTTTTCTATTGGATTTAAGGACGAAAAATATTTTGATGAGACCGGTTATGCCAACCAGGTAGCACAAAAAATTGGCAGTGAACACACTGTTTATAAGCTCGAGTACGGTGATTTTGAAGATAATTTTAAGGATATTCTCAACAGTTTTGACGAACCTTTTGCGGATTCTTCGGCGATTGCCTACTATTTACTGAGCAAGAAAGTACGAAAACAGATGACCGTAGCCCTTTCCGGCGATGGGGCCGATGAGATTTTTGGCGGATATAATAAACACCGGGCCTTTTACCGGGCCTATCATCCTAATGCAGCAGATAAAACAATTGGGGCTTTGCGGTATTTGTGGAAGGTTTTGCCCGCCTCACGTCATAACAGCCTTACCAATAAGTTCAGGCAGTTGCAGCGGTTTGCAGACGGGATGGCACTGGATGCGCAGGGACGGTATGAGCGATGGGCTGTTATGACGGAGTGGGGGGAAGTGGAGAGGTTGTTAAGTCCGCGTTACAAACGCGGACTATCCGAGCGTTACAAACCTAGTCCGCGTTACAAACGCGGACTATCTGATATTAATGACGTTTTGTATGCGGATATGCAGCTGGTACTACCGTGGGATATGCTGGTGAAGGCGGACCGGATGTCTATGGCCAATTCGCTGGAGGTAAGGGTTCCTTTCCTTGATCATGAGGTAGTAGAACT
>JAOUKJ010000021.1 GCA_029882675.1 Cyclobacteriaceae bacterium | reverse complement strand
GTAAATCCAATACCATTAAAATAGATATCCACGGTTTTGACGCGCAAAACGGTACAGCAATGATTCTTTCCTCATCAGCACTACAAGACCACAATACCTTTGAACAGCCCGAAAAAGTCAGCCCTAAGGTATTTAAGGATTTTACACTAAAAAAAGGCGTGTTACAGCTTACATTACCGCCATTTTCGGTCGTAGTGGTTGAGCTTAAATAGCGTCTGTCTTAAAAATCAGCCACTGGCTCTTTACGTTGAAATTTTGAAGCCTCCCGAAGACTCGGGAGGCTTCAAAATTTCAACGTTTAAGCGGGTTTTTCCCCGCCTCCGGCGGGGAAAAACCCGTAAACCCTGACTTTATGGACAGACAAATTTGGGCTTTGATTAGGGTAAATGCTCTGGTCTAAGCAGGTCATTTACCGATTTTACGGGATTAAAAGTAATCGCGGGAACCTCTACAAACACCGTATTCCAGTCAGCCATGGAACCGTTCCATAATCCGGGCAGTTCCATGGCTTTCAGGTCTTTACCATCTTTGGATTTTACGGAAATAAATCCGGCACGGGGATCCCTGAAGTCCATCAGGTTATACTTTCTGCCTTTATGGTCTTTTAATCCACAGACAACATCTACAGGATTAAAATGTGTGGAAGATTGTAGAATGTCTTTTTGAGCGGAATCACTCACATCGACCTGTGCCGTTTCCACTACTTGTAGTGAATCGGTACCCACTGCATCAGTGACCCAAAACGGACCGCCTCCGGCTTCTCCCTGATTAATCACCATGCCGCATACACGTATTGGCCGACGGAGTTTATGGAGTAGCCATGCTGCCTTTTCATCCGGCCCGGATTTATGTAAAGCTCCCTTTACCGTACCCAAATAATCGGTCAGGTACTGCTCTATCTCCCGAAGTACCTCCTCATCGGTCACCCCCCTTTCCAGTATTTCAATATAGCTGAATACGCTGGCCTGATATTCAAGAAGTGTTCCACCGATAAGCTTTTTATATATATACGTAGTTTCTTTTATTCTGTCGGGAACCACATTATCAATGTTCTTTAAAAACACCAAATCCGCCTCAATCGCATTGAGGTTTTCGAGCAATGCCCCATGTCCCGCGGGCCGAAACAGCAACGATCCGTCTGCATTTCTGAACGGCTCATTATTCATATCAACGGCAATGGTATCAGTAGCCCCTTTTTGCGTACTGTAGGCAATCTTTACTTCGACATCAAATTCCTTTTCATAGTCCCCAACAACTTTTTCAAGCTCCCTTTCAAAAAGGTGCTGATGTTCCGGGGAAACTGTAAAGTGCAAGTTGACTTCCTGACCACTGCGGGCATAGTGAACTCCTTCAACGATGTGCTCTTCGACAGGCAGTCGTTCACGACCTTCATAGCGATGAAACTTCAACAAGCCTTTGGGAAGTGTTCCATAGTTAAGGCCTTTATCCGTCAGGAAATACTCCAGCACTTCGGCATATTGACCACCTTCGATCAATTTATCCAGTTGATCACCACCGGCTGACACGGCCTTTTCCAGATCACTTTGAAAGGCAAACCTGCCGAGGTTGGAGAAGAATTTTTTAACCTCCTTATTTTTTGCCAGTGCCTCAACCTGGGCACTACTTCCCAGGTATTCTTCTAAAAACGAAAACAGGACCTTGAACATCCTGCTCGCTGCTCCGGAGGCTGGAACAAATTTCACAACTGCTTTATTCTTTATTTCTCTTTCATATACGTCAAGGTACTTCTCCATGTCGGCATGGTCTATTTTAAGTATACCACTACCAATGGTTGCCGGTGCCTTTAACTTCATAAAAGGATACCCTTGCCGGAAATCCGCTAATTGCTGTTCTACTTGTTTTAGGTCCATCCCCTTTTCCTGTATCCGGACCAGATCATCTGCTGAAAACATCATGGCTTACTTATAATTTTCACACCCTCTTCCAAAGAAACAACATGAGCCTGAGGTGTGCAATTGAATTTTGAATTATATCCCTTGCTAATCCTGGAAACAACGGCTTCCACCTGGCTTTTCTCAACAATATTGATGGTACATCCCCCAAAGCCACCTCCCATCATCCGGCTACCTATTACTCCACTTTCGCTTAGCGTCAGCTCCACCAACAGGTCAAGCTCAGGACAGCTGACCTCATATTCTCCGCGCAATCCGTTATGAGAAGCATACATCAATTCACCTACAGCACTTATTTCTTTGGCCTTCAATTTTTCAGCGGCCCTTTCTACCCGCAGGTTTTCCTCAATCACATAATGACACCGGTCATAAACGGTTTTTTTCATATTATGAGCAACATTTTCCAGCATATCGAGGGTACAGTCGCGCAGCGATTTAATGTGTTTATCACCTCTGGCGATGATGCGCACCCCTTCTTCACATTCCTCGCGTCGGGTATTGTACTCCGAACCGGCCAGGGAGTGTTTTACACCGGTATCAAAAAGTACCAATTGGTAATCATCCATCGATAAAGGAAAATAATCATATTCCATCGATCGGCAATCAAGCTTTACAACATGCCCTTGTTTACCATACACACAGGCAAACTGATCCATAATACCACACATTACCCCTGCATAATGATGCTCGGCTCCCTGCGCCAACAAAATTAGTTCCTCGTCCTTAATTTCGATATTAAAGAGACCGGCCAATCCGTAAGCCAGCCCACACTCCAGGGCTGCGGATGAAGAAAGACCTGCCCCAATGGGTATATTTCCCCCAAAGACACAATCAAAAGGAGGGATTTCCACTCCCCTTTTATTATATTCAGCAATGACACCGAGCAGGTAATTGACCCAAGGATATTTTGGATCAGGCTTAATTTTGTTGGGAACAATCGTATATTCTTCCTGCAGATCCTGTGAGAAAAAGCGATAGTTATCTTTTCCCGGTGCTAATGCAAAGGCGATGTATTTATTGATGGCTGCCGGCATTACAAAACCAGCGTTATAATCGGTATGTTCCCCGATCAGGTTTATTCTTCCCGGAGACCGGACAATTAAAGGTTCACCACCAAACCTTTTCACAAATTCTTCGCTTATTATCTCTGTCATTTTCTATGATGTTCATCGAACCATTTTATCCGGCTTCCCAATCACCAGATTCATTCCTGTACGAAAATTCAGTTCATTGGTGCGGGCAGGGTAAAATAAAGCATTTAACCGGTCAGTAACAAAATAAAGTTGAAAGGGGCCGGGTTTAAAAACAAAACCTGCCATGAGATTATTCGCCCTTTTGTTGTGAACAGAAAGTCCGGTGATTAAATGAAAAATATCTTTTAGTTTCAGGTGATAATTAACAGCTACAGAGGGAACGGCACGGCCATTAAAAAAACGGGTATATATCAATCCGCCAAAATAATGGGTCTCCAGGATATTATATCGTACACCAACCGCTACTTTAGAACTTAAAGCAGTACTGAAGTCCTCAGCCGGAACTTCTTGTGGCTCCAGGCGCGTGAGTAAGGAGTCCACCTCATTGGTTTGATTCATCGCATCACCGTTATTAACTACCTTGTCCACGATGTCAATTCCGTAAAAAGAGTAATCAACATTTTCAGACCTGTAGGTGGTGTTAAATTCCCTCCACCTGATTACGCCCAGATCAGAAACCGATGCAGAGAAATCCAGGTAAGGACTGGCCTTAAAAGAAGCCCCCAGATCCAGGCCAAAACCATTATTTCGATTAAACAAATAGGTGGAATTAAATCCCAAATCAAAAATATCAGTCCCGGACAACATCAGTTCGCTATCTTTTACCGAAAGACTGATAGAGTCCACACTCATGTGAAAAAATCCTTCCTGTGAAAAACGACTGCCCACCAAACCGTTTAGCATTTTTACACGTGCGCCTACCGTAAGTTGGTTATTCACTTCCTGGGCATAGCCCACATAAATTTCTGAAAAAACGATCCCTTTGGCAAAAACACCGCCCAGGTCTATTGTATTACCGGCCCGCTCATCTGCAGGGCCCCATAATCCCCAACGCACCAGTTCACCCGGAAAACTTAATCGCGCATCGGCCCGCAAACGAGCGCCCAATGATAAAAAGCCTTCTTGGATCTTTACACCCACTAAAAATAATTGCACATCTGCCTCACTCCCAACAATATTTTTGTCACGCAATCGACGCATCAAGGATGTTGTATCGATGGAGAGTGAGTCGTTAGCCCCTCTTTTCAGCAGGTCACTAATACTCAACGGTGATTCGATCCTGAAAAACACAGAAGATATTCCGGGTAGTCCGATAACCAGGTCATTTTCGGGTTTAAATGCGGGATTCAACAAATCCGATTGCACTAAATTACCCTGCAACTGATAGCTGGCTGCATTAAACTGGGCTAACAAACTGCTTGTCTGAACGAAAAGCACAAAAATCACTATGCCGGTTATTCTCATCATCATAACTTTGCCTTTCCTTTTAGCCCTATATTTACTTTCAGAAAGTCATTTTCCGTTATTCTGACAGGCAGATCCCCATTGCCCGAAGTATTCATGACCATGATCAGGTCAATAGATGTAGCCCGAGTGATCCTGGCAATTCGGTCATTGGCTAATTCCAGTGTGACCAATCGGTCTGCCGATAGTTGACTTACACCATTTATATCTACCGGAGGAGATGCAATCAGCTCCAATTCCCCGCTATCAATATATTCAACAACCGCACTATCCGCATCCAAAAACGCCAGGCTGAGATCAATACCCAAAGGAAAGGTATTGGCTGTTTTCATCACCAACTCAGCATGATCCAGTATGTCCAAATCCTGTCCATTGAAAGCAACGTTTTTATTGATCACCAGCCCCTTTACCCGTCCAAACAAAGGAAGGTCAACCTTACCGGTCACCCTCACTGTGCTCGTATCCAAAACGAACATTTTGCCGGTACCTCCCAACAAAAAGCCTGATGCATTATATTGTATTTCAGCAGGTATTATTGACACCAACTCGTTGATGTTGGAATTGATGGAATTGATGGTGACACTGGACCGAACACTTTGTCCGATTTCGCCAATGGTGGGACCAGCGACATTCATGGGGTTAATAGTGGCCATCACCTCTCCCGACAATGATTTTACATCTCCATTTTTACCTTTCACATTAACCGCTTGCAGACTAGCATCAAATGAGGCTCCAAAACTATTGTCAATATGTACTGTTATAGCCGGTTCCTCAATAGCAAACTCGAGCACATCGGTATTATTAAACACATTGACAGTCTGTGTACCCGTCTGTGATTCCAATACCCGGGAATCCGCTTCCCCATACAAAGCGGTGAACTCGGGAGATTGAATCTCAAAAAAAACCTCCATTCGTTGTGATGGAACCACCACATTCCCATTAGAGCGAACAATGGCATCGAGGGTATATTCTATCTCGTTAAAAGTGGTTCCCCCCTTTGTCAGATCCAGAAAAGTGTTATTGAGGTCAAACTTCCAAAAACCACTGCCACTACTAACATCAATCACTTCCTGAAAAGGAATTCCGTTGATCGTCAGACCGGGAATTGTAAGTTGTGCCGTGATATCAGCTGGCAAATCATTATAGAAAAATATGGCGAGTTGCCCCCCTTTTAAACGCAGCGAATCCAGCCGGTCTATACTAACGTTATTCACCGTATATATTTCAGTTTTTGACACATTGAATTCAGTGTATAAAGACTGACCATACGAGTCCAGCCCGGTGATCTGAATAACAGGAGTTGACTGATTTTCAAAAGCAAAGTAATCTTCCGCACGGGCCTTGAAAATCTCATGCTGATAAGACAGGACGATCGTCCCAAACTCTCCTGTGTTTAATTGAAAGGAATCGAGCTTACTTTTAAAATCACTGAAGTAAATTTCAGAATCTATGATCGGAAAAGCCAGTTTAGGACTTATATCCAGCTCACTTTTTATTTTATCCAAATCATTTATTTCTTCCAGACAAGAAGAGACCAATGGTATGGAAAAACCAAATACTAAATACCAAATAAAGCGACGCATAACTATATAATATCTCTGTTACAAAAATAGAAATGTTTTAATACTAATAACGCTATTTTCCATATAATGTTAACAAATTCTCAATATTGGTCACTTCACTTCGTCATAATAATTAACTTCGCATTCAGATGCAAAAACTCATTGATTCATATAAGCATAAAGGCATGAGGCGTAACCTGATTCTTACGGTCAGGGAGAAGGGAATTCATGACCAGCGTGTACTGGATGCTTTAGGAAAAGTACCCCGTCATTATTTTTTTGAAAATGTTTTTCTGGAGCATGCATATCAGGATAAGGCCTTTCCCATAGGTGAAGGGCAGACCATTTCCCAGCCGTATACCGTAGCTTTTCAGACTGAAAAACTGGAAATAAATGCCGGAGACAAGGTGTTGGAAGTTGGTACGGGGTCGGGATATCAGGCCTGCATCCTGCTTGAACTAGGGGCAGAGGTGTATACCATCGAATATAACAAAGTATTGTATGAGCGCACCCGTAATTTTCTTCCAAAAATGGGTTATAAACCTCACTTTTTTTATGGCGATGGATCAAAAGGACTACCAAAAAAGGCACCTTTCGACAAGATCATCGTCACCGCAGGCGCACCCACGATTCCGCGTTCACTTATTGAACAACTGGCCATTGGGGGAAAACTCATTGTCCCCGTTGGAGATAACGAAAAACAGCAGATGTTACTCATTGAGAAAATTTCGCCAAAGCAGTTGAAGAAAAAATCATTTGACTATTTTTGTTTTGTCCCGCTCCTTGGCAGTGAAGGATGGAACGAATAAGTTTTTCCGCTCCCTAAACCGGGAGTGGCAGAGGCGCTGAGTCCTTTTGTGGGGGTAAGGATTCCGGAATGACAAGGCAGGGTTAATATCTCTGTGCTATTCCTAGTATTTGATACAGGGCTTTGCTTATTTTGGAATAATATTAAAAACAGCCATGTCGAAAAAGAAAAAATATGCCCGGGATTCGTTTACTACAATGACCGAACTGGTATTACCCAACGATACCAACACACTCAATAACCTGATGGGTGGCCGGTTGATGCAATGGATGGACATCGTGTCGGCCATTGCGGCCCAAAAACACAGCAACAGGATCGTCGTTACGGCGTCTTTTGACAATATCTCCTTCAAAAAACCTATCCTGCTGGGCAATGTGGTCACCCTCAGGGCTCAGGTGACACGCGCCTTTCACTCTTCCATGGAGGTGCACGTGCAGGTAGAGGCTGAAGACATCCCTGCCGGAATAAAACATTCCACCCATAGTGCTTTTGCCACTTTTGTGGCCGTTGATCAGGGCGGAAGACCCATAGATGTACTTCCGGTAATCCCTGAAACTGAAGAAGAGAAACTCCATTACGATGGAGCCCTTCGCCGTCGTCAGCTGCGACTGGTTTTGGCCAAAAGATTGAATCCCGAAGATGCACCGGAACTGAAAGCCATATTCAAAATCAAAGATAATGAATGAACAAGAACAACTGGCCCGTCTGTTTAATGAAGAAATATATGTCTTGGCAGAAGAGGCCATCATGCCTTCGAGCGATGAGGTTTCAACAGTTCAACAAACAGTTGAAGTAAAACCAGCGGTTAAAGTAAAGGTAGAAGCAAAAATTGATCTCCAGGTAGAAGCAGAAGTAGAATCGGTACCCGAAAAGCATGTACTCCCCCAGGAGCTACAGGAAGAACTCATACCTGTGTTTAGGGGCAATAATAAAAAAGGGATCGTCATACTGGTGGAAAATGCAATGGCAAAGGATATTTCACCCGCCCAGATGGCCTTTCTTCAAAAAATCGTCACGGCCATTCAACTTACCAGCAATGATGTGGCGCTGGCCAACTATTCCTTGCCTGAAAACAGGGATATTCTTCAGATGGGATCTGTGCTGATCGGATTTGGCTTATCCGGCTTAAAGGGATACGCAGGAGACCTGACCCTTTATCAGGTTCTAAAGGAAAACGATCGCCAGTTTCTGTTTTCCGATAGTATTGATACCCTGGAGGGAAACAGCAACCTAAAGCGAAAGTTATGGCAGGCATTACAGGTCATGTTTGGATTGGTATAGGCATTTTTTTTCGATACAGACAGCCTTTCCCCTTCCGAAATTTAACATCTCACTAATTTTCAATGGACAATTCATCCGCTGGCTTTCTATCCTCAAAACACTACAATGACTACCCCTCATACATTAAAAAGCGATTCGGGGAGCGTGTTCAAAAAGTGTCACTCAACACCGGGTTTACCTGTCCTAATCGTGATGGCACCAAAGGCACAGGCGGTTGTACTTACTGCAATAACAATACCTTTAGCCCGGATTATTGCAAACCGGATAAAAGTATTGGTCAGCAGCTGGACGAAGGCATTGCTATTTTCGCCAAACGACAACGCTATCAGAAATTTCTGGCCTACTTTCAATCTTACACCAACACTTATGCCCCATACCACCAGCTGGAAGCCATGTACAGGGAAGCCCTTTCGCACCCGCAGGTAGTGGGCATGGTAGTAGGCACCCGTCCCGATTGCATTGATGAAAAAACCATTGATTTGCTGGAACAACTGGCACAGGAATATTATGTGTCTCTCGAATTTGGGGTAGAAAGCACCCTCAACAGCACCCTAAAACGTGTAAACCGCTGTCATACATTTGAAGAAACCCAGGCAGCCTATGCCCTGGCCAGCAACAAGGGCATCCATCTGGGTGCCCACCTCATTATAGGTCTGCCCGGAGAAAGCAGGAAAGACATCCTTGAGCATGCCTTACGTATATCTGACTTGCCCATCAATACGCTGAAGCTCCACCAACTACAAATCGTGAAGCACACCGTCATGGCCCTGCAATACAAAGACCAACCAGACATGTTCCACCTCTACACGGTTGAAGAATACATAGACCTGATCACCGATTTTGTGGCTCTCCTCCGCACCGACATCATCATCGAAAGGTTCATTAGCCAGGCCCCGCATCATCTGCTTATTGCCCCGGTATGGGGGTTAAAAAATTTCGAGATCGTTGACAAAGTGGAGAAAAGGCTGGTGGAAAAGGGATTGTGGCAGGGGAAGATGGGGTCTTGGGAGGTAAAGAGGTAAAGAGGTGAAGAGGTAGGGATAATAATATAGTCCTTCCAGTCAATACATATTTTAAAGTCTGTTCTTCACCATCACGATCTCCCCCATGATACTCAATGCGATTTCGGCCGGGGTCTGGGCACCAATGGAAAGACCAATGGGGGCATGAATACGGCTAAGCTCATCATCAGAAAAGCCACGTTCCTTCAATCGTTCCAAGCGCTTTTGATGTGTGCGTTTGCTCCCCAGGGCACCAATATAGGGCACCTCCGATCGCAGTAAAATACTTAGGGCCTCATCGTCTATTTTCGGGTCGTGCGATAGGGCCACGGCATAGGTAAAATGATCCAGTTTCATTTCCCCCATGACTTCCTGCGGCCAGTTGACCAGCACCTGATCGGGCCGGATGGAATAGGTTGTATTCCGGGCAAAGGCATCCCGTGGATCTACAATGATCGTTTTAAAATCGAACTGCCTGGCGATGGAAAGCAATTCGGCAGTGATATGAGCTGATCCGACAATAAGCAACGTTGGTTTACATGGGAAGGAATGGAAAAAATAGCGCTCGCCCCCTATTTCCTGCACTTCACTTCGGCCCGATTTAAGCGCGCGATTAGCCGCTTCATTAACCGCTGCAGGAAGGTCATTATCCTCGCCGGTAAAAAGCACGGGAGTGTTTATTTCTTCCGCCAGCCTGCTGATCCACACCATCGCCTGGTCTGTTTCTATGGCCTGACTAAACCTTTTCCAGAAATCTTCATGGCCGGCCATAAAAGCCGGGGCCTTTTCAATAATTACCTCAATCTTCCCTCCGCAACTCAGCCCTACTTCCCAGGCCTCTTCGTTTTTTACTCCAAAAGTGGCCAGTTGCGGTTGTCCGGTTTCCAGCACTTTCATGGCCTTTTGCACTACGCTTTTTTCAACGCATCCACCACTTACAGAACCCGCCATCTCACCATTGCTGCCCACCAACAGGGCCGAGCCCACCGGACGGGGCGAAGAACGCCACGTTTCGGTTACCCGGGCAATAGCATAGGGCGTATCCTTCGCTGTCCAGTCCTTTAATGTTGTATATATGTCTTTCATTAATCGTTGCTTTTCGTTCCCACAAAATTAAAACACTTCCCTTCCCCTCAAAATGCTTTTGCCTTTTGTTCTATATTTTTATTTATTTGCCTGACAAAATTGTGATGAATTGCCCCATAGTCACGGGATGGAAGAAGAGGCATGATGCTAGCTGATTTCATTCACCTCCTAAAATCCGCAAGCGTATTTTAGGCTCCTTATGTCTTGCATCATCATCCATTTATCATTTGTAAAAACAACTTTACTATATTACGTAAAATTTAACCCGTTAAAGAAATGCGCATATTTGCCGGTACAGACAAAGGGCTAATTGAATACAGCGAGCGGAAAGGAAAACTCTCCTTTGAAAAAGTACATTTTCAGGGACTGGCTGTAGGCTATTTCACGATTGATCAGGGAACAGGGCACTGGTGGGTGGCCTTAAACCACAAGCACTGGGGAGTGAAAATACACCATTCAGCCGATGAGGGGGCAACCTGGGAGGCCATGCCTGTGCCTGCTTTTGGGCAAAACGTGGTAAACCTCCAGGGCAATAAAGTGACTCTGACCGGTATCTGGGTTATTTCTCATTCGCTGCCTGATGATCCTGACACTTTTTATATTGGCACAGAGCCTGCGGCCCTGTTCGTGACCCACGATAGAGGCAGGCATTATGAACTGGTGCAAAGCTTGTGGGAGCACCCTTCAAGGCATTTGTGGACGGGAGGAGGAAAAGGTTCGCACGATCCCTTTCTGCACAGCATCATCATCGACAATGAAGATCCCAAACACCTCCTGGTGGGGATCAGTTGCGCCGGTGTATTTCACTCACACGATGCAGGTATTACCTGGCAGCCCATCAATAAAGGCATTCATGCCGATTATCTACCCAATCCTTATGCTGAAGTTGGGCAAGACCCCCACTGCATCAGGCAGTCAAAAAAAGACCCCAACATCCTCTGGCAACAAAACCACTGTGGTATTTACCTCTCGAAAGACAAGGGCGTGAACTGGCGGGACATCTCCAACCATGCCGACCAGCCCTATTACGGTTTTGCCCTGGCCACCGATGAAGATGACGATGAGAAGGCCTGGGTGATACCCTGTGTGAGCGATGACCGGCGCTACCCTCCCGGCAATAAACTCAGCGTATATCATACCAACAATGGTGGGCAAAGCTGGCAACGTCAGGAAAAAGGGCTGCCTGAAGCGCCCGTTTTTGATATAGTACTGCGCCAGGCCCTGGGCAAACACAATAACCACCTGGTATTTGGAACAAATAATGGCAATCTGTACCATTCAGACAACGATGGGGAAAGCTGGAATTTGTTATCTTTTAGTCTTGCACCAGTGAGGAGTATATTTATTGGGTGATTTGGCTATTTGATTTACCTGTGAATTTACAGGCACCAATGCCTTTTATTAGAAAGTCCTTCACTGGTCATGTTACAATATAGCAATAAATGGCGTATACTTGGGGGATTCTTTTCAACCGCCCAGGACTCATACTTATGATTAACTGATCGTTCGTAAACTCCTTCCAAAGCCCTTGTACGCTTTGTGGCTGGTAAATTTAAACATCAAAGATCAAAACCATAGGTTCTTTTTAAATGTTATAATACTTTGTATCTTGTCCATCTAATTGAAGTGTTCAACTTGGTATTTTTTCGCCTTATACTACCGGCCATTATTCTGTTTTCCTCCTATGGTATGGGCATTGCCCAAAACGTGATAAACGTAGGCTTTGAAAATATAGGTATTGATGACGGGCTACTCACGGACAAGATTTATGGTTTTGAACAGGATGAAAAGGGATTTATTTGGATAGCCTCATACAATGGACTGGATCGGTATGACGGAACGAGAATAGTCCATTACACTTCTTCACCCAACGACAGCACCACCATTCCGTCAAGTCTGGTTAAAAAGATAGCTATTAGTCCCGGTAACATTTTATGGATCGTCACCAACTCAGGTGAGTTAGCCAGGTATAATCCGTTATCAGACAATTTTTCAACACTAAAATGGAAGAACAAAAATGGACAGAATCTCATCATAACGAACATTTGTCCAGATCAGGAAGATGCGCTATGGATTTCTACAACAAACGGAGGTTTACTCAGGTTGAATATTAACAACGGCCGTTTAACCGAAATACCAATAAAAGGGCATCAGGACATGCCGATATATACAGTTTATCAAGGCCATCAAAACCTTTTTATGGATACGGGCGATCCATCGTCTTTTTTGGAATACAATCTGCAAACAAAGCAATCACGAGTCGTCAGGTTGTCAGACACACCGTTGGACAGGACGGCCTTTTTCTTTGCAAAATCCTTCTTTCAGGATTCTGTCGGCATTTTATGGGTTGGAACAATAGGCCGGGGCCTGTATCGAGTGGAAGACAACCATGTAACATGGTATTCCAGGGACAACAATAAGCTTTCAGGAAATATTGTCTCCTCCATTATTGAGTACGACAAGGAACACCTTTGGATAGGTACAGACGATGGGGGCATCACTATTCTCAATAAAAACGGCAGTGTGGTGAAATTTCTTAAAGCAGAACATGAAGATCCATTCAGCCTGGCTGTAAACAATGTAGAATGTCTTTTCAAAGACCGACAGGGCATCATCTGGGTAGGCACTTATGGTGGAGGTATTGATCGGTTCGACCCCAATAAGTACTTGTTTAGTAAGGTCATGACCTACCCACACAATCCCCAAACCATCAGTAATGATTTCGTCCTTTCCTTTCTGGAAGACAGTGATGGCGAAGTGTGGATCGGGACAGATGGCGGGGGTATAAACAAGCTAATTGAACATGGAAGGTATGAGCACTTTTTTAATAATGTAAATGACCCAAATTCCCTTTCAGGTAATGTAATACTTAATATGGAGGAAGATGAACATCATCAAATCTGGGCCGGAACATTTGGGCGGGGCATTTCAGTATATAATAAACAAAACGGGAAGTTTACGAGGTACCATACGGGAAGTCAGGTAAACCTAAAGTACAACACCGCCTGGGATATCATCAAAGACCGTGATGGCACCATTTGGGTGGGCCAGGAAGAAGGAAATATCGCCCGCTTCAACCAGACATCCGGGCAATTTGAATACCTTGAAAATAAGGCTCCCAACAAAGCGGCCCTTTACACCCGCGCCTTATTTGAAGACAGCGAAGGCATCATCTGGTGCTCTTTTCTCGACAACGGTTTATGGAGGGTGGATAAGCAAAATATGCGCATTGAAAAAGTTGATGCCGGTGCTCTCAATAATTTTTCAGCAAATCATATTATTGAAGACCGGGATGGTCGTTTATGGCTGGCCTCCGAACATTACGGGTTGGTAGAACTGTTAAAAGAGAAAAATAATAAGCAACTTTCTTACCGAATAATTCCCCTGATTGATGAACCCTCTGCTATTTTATTCGCGCGCGCCATCATAGAAGATAACGATGGAAATCTCTGGGTAAGTTCTGATCAGGGTATTTTCAGATACAATAAGACCTCTGGCCTATCTGAGCATTATAGCATCGAAAACGGACTACAATCAAACCAGTTTTCTTTTGGCGCAAATCTTAAAGCTAAGGACGGCACATTCTATTTTGGAGGAACCAAAGGTTATACATATTTTGACCCTAAGGATATTGGGCAAATATCAATCGCCCAAAACATAGAAATTACCAACTTTACTATTTTTGATCGGTCAGTCCCGGTCACCACAGATGGTGTATTAAATCAAAGTATCATCGAAACTAAAAAAATAACACTTGATCATACGCAATCCACAGTGGGTTTTGAGTTTTCAGAACTCAATTTTACCGGCAGCACGGAAAAGCGGTTCTGTTACATTCTAGAAGGTTTTGATGAGGAATGGTTTATCAACAGGCTTGAAACTTATATCCGTTATACCAACCTCTCGCCTGGGCAATATACCTTCAAAGTGAGGCCAACAGAAAACAACCAGTGTCTCCCTCATAAAGAGACCTCCCTTTCGATCACGGTATTACCCCCCTGGTGGGAGTATTGGTGGTTTAAAATAGTTGCCCTTGCTTCCTCAGTTTTTCTAATCGTATTAGTTTTTCAGATCCGATTAAAAATGATCCGGAAACGCAATCAAAAACTTGAAAAGACCGTGAAGGAAAGAACTGAGGAATTATTAATAATAAACGATCAATTAACAAAAAATAACAAGATAATAATCCGTGCACAAAATGAACTCTATGCCAGTGAGAAAATGGCTTCACTGGGCAACCTCATGGCCGGCATTGCCCATGAAATCAATAATCCCCTCAACTTTATAAAAGGAGGAATGAATGCCTTGAATGACGGACAAGAGGAATTAGTTGAGTATTGTAAAACAAAGATTGACAATCAACACGAAAAAACGGACAACCTTCAAACCCTTCAGATGATGAAAAAGGTGTCAACAAACATTAACAATGGCATATCCAGGATTATGAATATTGTTGAAGGGCTCCGTATATTCACACGTTCAGGCAAAGACGAAACCGAATACATCAATATCCATCAAAACATCGATGCTACACTCATTATTCTTGAGCACAGCTACAAGCATCTGGCGGAAATTATTACCCGTTACGGGCCTTTACCTGAAATAAATTGTAATCCGGGCAAACTCAACCAGGCCTTCAATAACCTGGTAACCAACAGCATCCATGCCCTGGAGGACAAGTTTAAAAATGAAAAAAGTGGAAAGATTATTATTAGTACCGAATACTTAGAAAAAAAAGGTCAAATCATACTCAGTTTTGCCGATAATGGAAACGGCATACCTGAAGAGGTCAAAAGTACCCTTTTTGAGCCATTTGTTACCACCAAACCACAGGGCAAAGGTACCGGGTTGGGTTTGTCTCTGACCTATACCATCATAGAGGAGCACAAAGGAAGCATCAATTATTCGCGGGAGACCATGGTCGTGGACAAACAGGAAGAAGAGTTTACCGTATTTCGGGTAGTGCTTCCTGTTGATGGTTAAGACAACTAAAATCACGAGACTTCCATACAAAATAGCACCAAAAAAGAGGCTGAAATTTCAGTTTACACTTTTAGTAGTCCATCAATTCACCTGTTTTCGTAACCTGCATTCTATGACTTTGGTAAAAGTAACGTTAAGGAGCTGACTTTTGGCCATTTAGTTAATTGGCCATTTATCTAATTGTGGAATTGGTTAATTTACAAATACAATACTTCCGGTTTCTTCAATGAGTTAGATGGAATTATTCAGGTTAAAGACAATTTAACAAAAACCACCTCCTTTTCAATTATTATTGCTTTATTGTAACCTCAACTATGGTCTGTATGTTATTATGAAAAATCAGTTCAATTATTTACTTCTCCTTATCCTAACAGTGATCCTGCTTCCTGGCCTTCAGGCCCAGGACCACGATTTAGTAAAACTGGAAAATCCCATCAGTGAGCAATACCTGAAAAAGAAATTGCAAAAATCGGCGCCCCGGCTCATCCTGAATACATCGATAGAGAAAAAGTTCAAAGCTAAATTGAATTCCGATCCCATGGTAAAAAATTACTATCAGGCGCTAAAACTTAATGCCGAGCAAATACAAACGGAACCCCTCCTTTCCCGGGTAATGATCGGAAGGCGGCTATTGAGCACATCCCGGGAAATGTTGCAGCGTATGACAATTCTTGGCATGGTTTACCGAATAGAGCGTGATCCCAAACTTTTAAAACGCATTGAAGACGAAATAAAGGCCGTCTGTAATTTTACCAACTGGAATCCTTCCCATTACCTTGATGTGGCCGAAATGTCACTGGCCGTGGCCATCGCCATTGACTGGGTTGGGGAAGACCTGACCACAGCAACCGTCGAATTGGCCAAGGCCTCATTAATTGAAAAAGGAATCAAGCCCAGTTATAACAAACAAGGGAACACCGGCTGGATCAACGGCATCAACAACTGGAACCAGGTGTGTCATGGCGGCATGATTGCTGCGGCCATCGTGACGGCCGACAAAGACCCTCAACTGGCGGCCCAAACTATCCACAGAGCACTGGAAGGCATACCTTATGCCCTGGCCGAATATGGCCCTGACGGTGTATATCCTGAAGGATCTACCTACTGGGAATATGGCACAAGCTTTTCGGTCATTACTTCATCCATGTTGGAAAGTGCTTTTGGTACTGATTTCGGCCTGGCTGAATATCCTTCCTTTAAAGCAAGTGCAGTTTTCAGGAAACTGAGCATTGCTCCATCCGGGTGGTACTACAATTTTGCCGATTGTGGAGACAAAAGCAGTGAAAACGGCGACATTACCCTGGCCTGGTTTGCCGCACAAACAGGTAATCCTTTATACCTTGAGCAGGAAAAATTCATGCGTAACCCTGCCGATATGGGACAGTTACCCAGACTGGCAGGTGCCGGCCTGGTATGGCTTGCCGAATTTGAACCTAAAACATCCACTACCTTACCCCTGGCCTGGAAGGGGGATGGTGCCAATCCCATCGTAATATTCAGGGGCCCGGAAAACGACACCGGCCAATTCTACTTCGGTGGCAAGGGAGGCAGGGGCACTTCTCCGCATGGTAATATGGACGCCGGCTCATTTATTATGGAACTCGATGGTGTGCGTTGGGTTGTAGATCCAGGTAACCAAAGCTACAATGCACTTGAGATCACCGGGTTTGACCTATGGGGGCGTTGCCAGGAATGTGAACGATGGACCCTGCTCACCAAAAATAACTATGGGCATAGTACACTTACTGTAAATAATAAACTCCATGTGGCCGATGGCTTCGCGTCACTCATTGATTTTAAAACCGGAGAAAAACCGGAAGCTACTTTTGACATGTCAGAGGTGTTTGGCGAAGACCTGAAAAATACAACGCGCCGTTTTATAAAGGAAAATAACCGATCTGTGTTGATCGAAGATCATTTTGAAACCACTCCTGGCACCAACATGATTACCTGGCAACTGATGACCACGGCCGATGTGGATATTACAAAAAATGGAGCCTTGTTAAGTCAGGAGGGCAAAACATTAAAAATGGAAATCCTCTCCCACCCTGAAATCGGTGTTTCAATCATTTCCTTGCAAACCCCACCGCTGAAACTCGACAGAAAAATTGACCATCTGAAACGCATTGAAATTCGCCTGCCTGCTTACTTATTCAAGGATGGAAAAGGTACAATCAGTGTGAGGCTGACAGGGGAATTGTGATCAGTTATCAGTAGATGAAAACGTCACCCAGCACCGATGTTTCGGTAAAAATGCCTGCCTTCATTTCACTTGGCGAGGCAAAAAGTGCTTCATGAGTTAAACTACAACCTGAA
This sequence comes from Cyclobacteriaceae bacterium, assembly GCA_029882675.1. Lineage (GTDB taxonomy): Bacteria > Bacteroidota > Bacteroidia > Cytophagales > Cyclobacteriaceae > JAOUKJ01. Next base: position 343 of record JAOUKJ010000021.1, on the reverse strand, counting down.
CAGTCATCTGTTTTATACAACAAATTTGATTATCACAAAAAAAGCCTCTTAAAGAGTCAACTCCCAGCCTTTTTCATATTCCCTTGTCCACAGCTTATTTGCTTCTTCATCGTTTTTAATGTGTCCGTTGGTCGTATCACAATCAAGAGCCCGCCCTGTGCGATAGGAAATATTGCCCAGATGACATAGCAATACACTTTTATAAGCATCCTTATAGTCAGAATTGGGTGTGGTTTGCCCATCAATACTATCCAGGAAATTAGCCATATGGTCTTTGTCCAGATCAAATCCTCCCCCCTGTTGGTCTATCACCGTATTACTGGTGGTGTCTGCCTCTTTGATT
>JAOUKJ010000389.1 GCA_029882675.1 Cyclobacteriaceae bacterium | reverse complement strand
GCACATTCCCTTTAGTTACAGTCACTTGGTCATGATATTACGGCACTGGAAACCTCGTCGGGGTGTGTTTCCGTGATGGAAAAACAGCAGGTAAAACAACGTATTCAAACAAATATTTATCAATTCCATGAAAAAGGATATGACACGATCTACCTGCTGATGAATGGAATAGGAATTGCGGGAACCCTCAACAGGCTTCCGGCCTTTTTAAAACATTTAACCAGTCTCCTGAAGCCCGGTGGCCAACTACTTTTCGACTCCAGTGATATCAGCTATTTGTATGTGGGAAAAGACAAACCCCGCAATTATTATGGTGAAGTAAGGTATCAGTATAAGTATAACGAAGAAAAAGGGCTTTGGTTTAACTGGCTTTATGTCGATCCGCAAACCCTGATGGATGTCGGGCAGAAACATCATTTTAATGTTCAGGTAATCAGTGAAGACGATACGGGTCAGTATCTGGCACGCGTAAATGTGTGAAATTCTTGTCAGTATAAATTTTGCTTAAACACCTTTACCAGATCATCAGGTTTAATATGATCAGTACTGTAATAATTGCAAAAACATTCAGTGCCAGGGCCGGATTTGATGAAAATACCGAACGAAAACTGGAAAAACTCACGCCCTGAACATCACGCATAACAGCTTTCCTTAACATTAATATCAACATAAGGAACATGACCAATAAAACTAAAAATCCTTCTCCCATCGCCTTAAGTATTTGTTTGTATATGTTAATACTCAAATACAGTGCCAGTGTAACAGGGAGTGTAATATTTATTGATTTTTTGTGTTGCACAGAGCAACAGAATGAACCATATATCGACTACCTAAAATCCGCAAGCGTACTTTAGGGATTAAAGAAAAAGATATTTTTCCGCCCCAGGGGGCGGGAAAATATTTAAAATACTTTTTTTTTGGTGCACTTGAATAAGTGAGTAACCTTTAGATTAAAAACGGCGTATTCGGTTCTATTTAAAAACATTATTAAATGTTTATGAAAACCGCCTGCGGATTTAAGGGACTCATTGAACATTGAATTATTACCTGTATTATTGCGTGCTGATGAGTAGTAAAGATAATAATCTCCCCGACAGCGCCATGCTGCGCGACCTGGTCACGATGAAGATGCCATTTGGAAAATACAAGGGGCGGTTGCTCTGTGACCTTCCGGAATATTACCTGATATGGTTCAACAGACAGGGATTTCCTCCGGGAAAGCTGGGTATGCTCATGGCTACTATGTATGAAATCAGACTTAATGGCCTGGAAGACCTGCTCCGGGGAATTAAATAGGGTATGCCCTTTTTCATACTGGTATTAATACTTTTATTCACTTATTTCCTAAAATCCGCAAGCGTATTTTAGGCATTAAAGAAAAAGGCGTTTTACCGCCCTCTGGGCGGGAAAATATTTAAAATATGCTATTTTTGGTGCACTTGAATAAGTGAGTGGTCTTTAGATTAAAAACGTGGAATTATGTTATATTTCGAACATTATTAAATGTTCCTTAAAGCCGCCTGCGGATTAAAGGCATTTTTAAGTTTTAATTTTCTAAAATATCCATTATGAAGAATGAACTGCCCCGTCGTAAATTTTTAAAAGTGGCTGCGCTCACCGGTGCAGGAGTCGCTTTTTTTCCTGAAAAAGGCTTGTCTGATTCATGGGAACCCCCTTTGGTAGCTTGTCAGCAATATACCTGGTTTTCTTATTTTCGGCGGGCAGGCATGGATTGGGGCAAAGACATGGATGCTTCACTAAATGCCCTGACATCTGCAGGATTCAAAGGGTATGAGCCTTCTTTTAGCGATGCCAGTGAAGTAGACGCCCTTAATACCGGTTTGTCAAAAAAGAAAATATGGGCCAAATCCATGTATGTCAATTCCACTTTGCATGAAAAAGTGCATGTTGACGAAAGTATAACCAGCGCGTTGGACATAGCCGGAAAAGCCAAAAAGATGGGGGTGGAAATTGTAGTGACAAATCCCAGTCCGATTCAATGGGGAAAGCCGCTTGATAAGGATGATGTACAGCTTGAGATACAAGCGAAAGCCTTAAATGAACTGGGGGGAGAACTGCGAAAAATGGGCATGAAACTGGCCTATCACAACCACGATATGGAGATGCGACAAAGCGCCCGGGAGTTCCACCATATGATGGTCGGTACTGACCCGCAAAATGTTCACCTTTGCCTGGATGCGCACTGGATATACCGTGGTGCGGGTAATTCACAAACAGCCCTGTTCGATATCATTAAGCTGTATGCCGACCGTGTTGTCGAAATACATATCCGTCAGTCGGTGGATGGAATCTGGTCTGAAGTGTTTGGCGAAGGCGACATCGACTACCACCGTCTGGCTGATGAGTTCAACTCCCGGAACATGAAGCCTCATCTGGTTCTTGAACAGGCAGTGGAGGATGGTACTCCTTATACACGCTCTGCCGAGGAGGCGCTAAGTGCCAGCCTCAATCATGTTTATCGGGTTTTTGACCTATAATATTGGATGTACATATACGAAATATGCGGCCTTCTGACCTGGCAGCCGCCATGCGACTGAAAAGTGCTGAAAACTGGAACCAGACTGAGAAAGACTGGAAGTTGTTTTTACAACAAGCTCCGGAATGGTGTCTGGTGGCCGAGTATAATCATCGCCTTATCGGAACGGTTACTGCCATCAATTACAGTGACGAGCGGGCCTGGATCGGGATGATGCTGGTGGACAAGGCCCATCGCCGGAAGGGCGTAAGTATGCTGTTATTAAAAAACTTATTAGAAAGATTGAAAGGCTGCGGGATTGTTGGCCTGGATGCTACCCCGGCCGGAAATTCGGTCTATAAAAAGCTGGGCTTTGAAGAAGATTGCCACCTGGTCAGGATGGCAACGGAAAAGGTGAAAACAGCCGGCGAGGTGCTATACCGGAAAGAAGTCTCCCCAATGAATCCGGATAATATAAGTGAAATATGTCAACTGGATCAGCAGGTGATGCAGTTTAGCCGAACTCCTTTTTTGAAGTCATTAATGGATCATTACTGTGGAAATTCATTCGTTTTACTGAACGAAAAGCAAATAACGGGATATGCATTTGTCCGCAGCGGATCACATCATTTCCACATTGGGCCGGTGGTGGCTTCAGATGAAGCCGGTGCACGGGCACTTATTGAAACGGTTGCCGGGAAGTTGAAAGGAGAAAGATTACTCATTGATGTATATGGACAGTATGGGAATTTGATCAGTTGGCTTGAAAATTCAGGCTTTTCCATCCACCGGCCTTTTATCCGGATGTACTTGCGCGGAAGAGAGCGTGGTGGAAACAGGGGAAGGCAATTTGCAATTTGCGGGCCGGAATTTGGGTGAGTATAGTGAGGTGCTGATTCAATGTCTCGAATTTTTTACCGCAGTCTTTCAATGAAACTAAAAATTACATGATCAGTAGCCAGCGGAAACAAACCCGTTCAAAGCCCCAAACGCACTTAAATCCAAAACTATCCGTATGTCCCCATTTCCGCGTGCTTCAGCATTATAGATAAGGCTGTCTGCATATCCCGATTTCCACATGCTTCAACATGTAGATAAGGCTGTTTGCATATCCCGATTTCCACATGCTTCAGCATGTGGTTAAATGCTTTTTCATACAACCCGGGCTTTAGCCCAATGTCTCCCCTTGCAACATTAAGGGCAAATGTGGCGACCCTGTCTTTCGGCTAAAGCCGGTGTCGTGGCCATTTCCTATTACCGCTGACTAAAGCCAGCGGTAATAGACCTTCTGTTTTTGGGCTCCATTTCCACATGCTTCAGCATGTAGATAAGGCTGTTTGCATATCCCGATTTCCACATGCTTCAGCATTAAAGATAAGGCTGTCTGTATATCCCGATTTCCACATGCTTCAACATGTGGATAAGGCTGTTTGCATATCCCGATTTCCACATGCTTCAGCATTAAAGATAAGGCTGTCTGTATATCCCGATTTCCGCGTGCTTCAGCATTTAGATAAGGCTATTTGCATATCCCGATTTCCACATGCTTCAGCATGTGGTTAAATGCTTTCATACAACCCGGGCTTTAGCCCAACATCATCCACCATCAAAAAAAATGCTGGAACCCATATTTTTCAATAAAATCATCGTATTCCTCTTTGAAGGTGGCTTTCTTATGATGCTCCTCCTGGTTTAAAATGTAATTCCTAACTCTGTCGATCTTATGACCATTAACAGAAATCGCATAATAGTCCTTTTGCCAGCTAAACCGGGCCTTACAAAGATTATGCTTATTGATCCAATACGATGATTCCCCTTTTATCTGCTGCATGACCTG
>JAOUKJ010000364.1 GCA_029882675.1 Cyclobacteriaceae bacterium | reverse complement strand
GCTGATTATCCGGACACGTGGACACCGATTAGAGGGTATCTGGCATTCCGGATCTCCTATGGCCATGTTGCTACACGGTCTGAGAGGTATCTTTTTATTGTCGCCAAGAAATATGACACAGGCTGCGGGGATGTATAATACCCTGTTTCAGTCAGATGATACGGCTATTATTATCGAATCGCTAAATGGATACCGGCTCAAGGAAAGAATACCCGATAACCTCGATGAATTTACCGTGCCCTTTGGTGTGCCTGAGGTGCTCAATGAGGGAGATGACATTACGATTGTCACCTATGGCTCAATGTGCCGGATAGTCATGGAGGCCGCAAAACAACTGAAGGAAAGTGCTGGAATATCCTGTGAAGTGATTGACGTACAGACATTGATGCCATTTGATTTGCCCCATACCATTAGGAAATCACTGGAGAAAACGAACCGGGTTATCTTTGCTGATGAAGATGTGCCTGGAGGAGCTTCGGCATTTATGATGCAGGAAGTGCTGGAAAGTCAAAAAGGATTTGAATTACTCGACTCCGCTCCGGTTACCATTACGGCCAAGGAACACAGGCCGGCTTATGGTTCTGATGGGGACTACTTCAGTAAACCCAATGTGGAGGATGTTTTTGATGCGGCCTATAATATGATGGAAGAAGTACGTCCGGAAGACTTCCCGCCACTGTATAAGTAAAGAGAGAGACCCCTATATCAAACCCTTGGAGGGTTTTGGAACACTTTAAGGGTTGAACGGATCGGGTAAAGCAACCACTACCAATCTTAAGAAAACGGCATTGAACCCGGTTTATGCAAATTGTATTGTATCATCACCCCCAGTCCCATTTTCCATCCTCCCCGTCTTTTTTCTTTCTTCCTGCCTCTTGGTTCTTGGCCCTTGGTTCTTGGCTCTTGGAGGGGTCGGGCCTTGGCTCTACTTTATCGTAATCTCCTGCAGTGTGAATACGGGCGTCTCAATTTCATTACTTTTGTTGAGTGCCCGATCTATGATTTGTACGCGAAGTTTTAAGCGTTTGAGATTGAAAAGACTTTTAAAACCATACGATGGCATGGAATAACGAATGCTCCCCTCAAGGGGCCTTTCCTTGTCTTGCCCGGGCAATAAGACCGGAAAGCGACCATCGTGCGAGATGTTGCAAAACTCCTTGACCCAGTCAAACTCCCGGAATGTTCCTCCAGCCCCTTCTACAAAAAAATCCACTAATATATTGTGGTAATAAATATTGTGCTCATAGTAAATGGTGTCTATGTTTTTGAGTATCGTATAATTTGTGCAGGTATAGGGGTTTCTGTAAGGAGGGATGGAGTCAAAGGCGGCGGTTAACCGGTCTGAAAGGGTGACCAGTTTTGCATTCAGCATAGGAAGTTTTTCCAACACGATTTGCAGGGCCTCTTCAATAGTGATTATTCCGTCCAAATAGTTGTTGTAGTCATTCGTGTTTAGGTTATAAGAAATTTCAGAAAGAATATCTTCGATGGATGCTTTATACGTTTTTTGCTCTCCGGACACGTATACGAAATAAAAACGTTCATTATACGGGGAGCTGTTATCATCATTACTTAATCCTAAATTCCCGTCCCCATCCTGAAAATTGATCGTGAGAATGAGTGAATCGGCCGCAGTATTGGAGCCCATTTCCCTGAATGCAATACTTTCAAAAGTAATTTTCGGCTCTGCAGGAAACTCGGGCTGCTGTATACAAGCCGTTGTGAAAAAGGCCAATAAAACCAATGCACTTGAAAATAATATTATTAACCGATCAGTCCGCATGTATTTCTTTAACATCAATTATCATTCAAAGAAACGAATAATTCTGAATAAAAGTTTGTGAAAATTGAATAATAAGAACTGTTGATCCCATAGCCTGAATAATTCATAACATTTAGTATTTTTGCGGTATTGACATTAAAACTCACATATCCCTATTCTTTGAAAGAAACAGGGCCTGAAAACTTTCAAGCCCGGGCCATGGAAGTTTTTTGCCATCAGGCAGAAAATAATCAATTATATAAAAATTACGTTGAGGCATTAGGGATTGTTCCGGATAAAGTATCCCAGCTTGAGGAAATACCTTTTTTACCGATCAGCTTTTTTAAGAACCACCTGATAAAAACAGGTGAATGGCAACCGGAAAGTACTTTTCTGAGCAGCGGAACAACAGATACGCAGCTAAGTAGCCGTCATCTGGTACGTAAAATGGACGATTACTTGTGGGTAAGTCAGCAAATCTTCCAGGATTTCTACGGTAATCCGGATGATTTTCATATTCTGGCACTTTTGCCGTCTTATCTCGACAGGCAGGGTTCATCGCTGGTGAAAATGGTAGACCACTGGATACAGTCGGGAGGGAGTCACTATTCAGGCTTTTTCAACAAAGACCATGATGAGCTGGCTAAACGATTAAAAATTATTACCGCGACAAAACAAAAAGCTTTGCTTATAGGGGTAAGTTTCGCCCTGCTCGATTTTTCGGAGAAATATGCACTTGACCTCCAAAACGTAATTATTATGGAGACGGGAGGAATGAAGGGGCGGCGGAAGGAAATGATAAGGCATGAATTACATGAATTGCTGAGAAGCCGGTTTGGCACAAATCGCGTGCATAGTGAGTATGGAATGACCGAATTGTTTTCACAGGCTTATACCGTAAGTAATGATCGGTTTTCCCCCCCTTCATGGATGAAAATATTAGTCCGTGAAACCAATGATCCATTTAGTTTTTGTTCCCCCGGAGATACCGGTGTATTAAACATTATAGACCTGGCTAATCTGCATACCTGTAGTTTTATAGCTACTGATGACCTTGGGAAAGGATATGCGGATGGTACTTTTGAGGTGTTGGGAAGGATGGATAATTCAGATATTAGAGGGTGTAATCTTATGATTCAATAATTTTTTATTTATATTTGTCTGTTATTAACAACTCCTAATATATTAACATGAAGCAATTACTCCTTTTGGCTATTGTCATTTTCGGCTTATCAGCGTGCAGTCAGTACACATGTCCTACATATGCAAATCAGGATGATGTTCAGAAAACAGAAACAGAAAACCCCAGCGAACAGATTTAATTCAGTTTGTTATAATCGCTTCTGTACACACCAAAGAATGGATTTTCCATCGATGAGGTTGTATAGTAAAATGTTTGTATAATATCCATTGGTCAATTACATCGTGGTATTCGCCCATGAATAAAGACTTTGGACAATTGTTTTTTACACTTGTCTAAAATCTAATATTTCAATGCGAATTATCAGGCCTTTATTTCCGTGTAGCTTGTTACATCCTGTAAAGAAATGGGTTCTTTGCCGAGAATAACGAGTCTTTCCACTACATTTCTCAGTTCTCTCACATTCCCGGTCCAATCATGCTTTTGTAGCAGGGCAATGGCCTTTTTCTCGATACACTTGGGTTTTGTGCCATATTCCTGTCCGATATCGGTCAAAAACTTATCTATCAATAGTGGGATATCATCTTTCCGCTCTTTAAGGGCCGGTACTTTTATGACAATGACGCTTAACCTGTGATAGAGGTCTTCCCTGAATTTATTATTTTCAATGGCTTCTTTCAGGTTCTTATTGGTAGCCGCCACAATGCGTACATTTACCTTTATTTCTTTATCACCACCTACTCGTGTTATTTTGTTTTCCTGAAGTGCCCGGAGTACTTTAGCTTGTGCGGAAAGACTCATGTCACCTATCTCGTCAAGGAATAAGGTTCCCCCATTAGCTTGTTCAAACTTGCCAATTCGTTGTTTATGCGCTGAGGTAAAGGAACCCTTTTCATGACCGAAGAGTTCGCTTTCTATCAGTTCTGAAGGAATGGCTGCGCAGTTTACTTCGATCATCGGGCCACTTGCCCGGTTGCTTTTCTCATGTATCCAGCGTGCAACAAGTTCTTTGCCAGACCCATTGGGGCCTGTTATAAAAACACGTGCTTCGGTAGGGGCTACTTTTTCAATATCAGATTTTACCTTATCAATAACTGCTGAGTTGCCAATGATGTCAAAGGTCTTAGAAATCTTCTTTTTTAAAGTGCGTGTTTCATTGACCAGGGAAGATTTATCCATGGCATTCCGCAATGTCACCAGTAACCGGTTGAGGTCAGGTGGCTTCTGAATAAAATCGTATGCCCCTTTTTTTGTGGCGCTCACTGCTGTTTCGATCGTGCCATGTGCAGATATCATAATGAACTGGGTGGAAATACCCATTTCCTGTACTCTTTCCAGCACCTCGATACCATCAACTTTAGGCATTTTTATATCGCATAAGGCAACGTCATAATTGCCATTTTCTAATTTTTTTAATGCTTCATCACCATCTTTGGCTTCGTCCACTTCATATTTTTCGTATTCAAGAATTTCCCGGAGGGTGTTTCTTATGCTTTGTTCATCGTCAATTATGATAATTTTGGACATAGTATAAAGGTTGTTATCGATATTTAATTTTGACAGCATTTGTTCGTGTTTTTGCTGCCTGGTTAATAAAGAAAAAGCGCATGTAAATAAGCCGGGTCCTGTTCCCCACCAGGTGGAGCCTCATCATTTATCTAAGCGATCTACCCACTAACATCGGACGGGCAGCCCTCAAGCGTCAGCTTATTTGATCTTACAACCCGTAAGGTTTACCGTGCCTCCGCTGTTACCTTTGGAGC
>JAOUKJ010000363.1 GCA_029882675.1 Cyclobacteriaceae bacterium | reverse complement strand
CACGGCATCAGGGCATAACTGACGGGCCTGGTACATGGGCATGGCCGAGTGTACTCCAAACCTGCGCACCTCATAACTGCACGCTGCCACTACCCCCCTGTTGCTCTGCCCTCCTATGATCAGGGGTACTCCATTCAGTTTACTGTTTCGTTTCCTTTCTACCGAAACAAAAAACGTATCCATGTCCATGTGTATAATCGCTCGCTCCATTTACTAATTTTATTAGCAAATATACGATATCGCTAATTATTTATTGCTACTTTTATTAGTATTTATTTTAATAAAAACCGTGTCTGTTTACGAGACTGCGTTCTCATATTGAGAATAATAAGAATGATGTGCGAACAAAAATGATGAAAACACGATCAAAAAAGCACAAAAAAAGGATTGGTAAGGTTTTAGCAATAACCCTGTTATAACATGAACAGCCAGCCTGATGAAATATTTCAAATTAATTATACAAAATGATTTACTGTTCACCGTACTTATCGTGCTGATCTCTATTTTTCTCCTTTTTATAAGCAGTCTTTTTTAATTACGCAGGAAGCTTTGTTTGATAAGGAATCAGCCTTAAATTTGGGCCATATCTTGAAACTTACTTCTCAATAAAATAAACTTATGAGTTGGTTCACAAAAGCACTGTCAGGTTCGGTAGGCAAAAAACTGGTGATGTCACTTACCGGACTGTTTTTAATATTATTTCTCATCGAGCACCTGATCGGAAATTTTATGTTGTTAAAGGGTGATGGAGGCGTAGCCTTCAATGAATTCGCCCATTTCATGAAGCACAACCCGGTCATTCTGGTTGGTGAAATCGTGATGTTCATAGGCATCCTGTTGCATGTCATTGACGGGTTGGCCCTGGAAAGGAAAAACCGTTCGGCCCGTCCCATCGGTTATGCCACACCCAACAAGTCGGCGGTCACTTCATGGACATCCAAGTATATGGGGCCTTTTGGTATCATTATCCTGATATTTCTGGCCATACACTTGTACGACTTTTTCAGGTATAAGTATTTCAGTCCCGTGGATAATATGCCGGGGACCGACATTTCAGACCTGGCCTCGCTTGTTTACATCAAATTTCAGAGCCTCGTTTATGTCGTGTTTTATGTCATCGCGATGATCGTCATTGGGTTTCACCTCAACCACGGTTTTCAAAGTGCCTTTCAGACCCTGGGGCTGAACCACGCAAAATATACGCCGGCAATTAAATTCATCGGGTCCCTGTATGCCATTCTGGTTCCTTTGGGCTATGCGCTGATCCCGGTTATTATTTATATCCAAAACATTTCAAATTAACTGTTATGAGTAAGATATTAGATTCTAAAGTACCGGAAGGGGCATTAGCAGAAAAGTGGTCAAAGCATAAATTTAATGTTAAGCTGGTCAATCCGGCCAATAAAAGAAAATACGACATTATCGTTGTGGGTACCGGCCTGGCCGGGGCCTCAGCAGCCGCTTCATTGGGCGAACTCGGGTATAATGTAAAGGCCTTTTGTTTTCAGGACAGCGCCAGGCGGGCACACAGTATAGCTGCTCAGGGTGGTATCAATGCCGCAAAAAACTATCCCAATGATGGGGACAGCGTCTTCAGGTTGTTTTACGACACCATAAAAGGTGGTGACTACCGTTCAAGGGAAGCCAATGTCTATCGCCTGGCCGAAGTGAGTAACAACATCATCGACCAGTGTGTCGCCCAGGGCGTCCCTTTTGCCCGCGACTATGGCGGGCTGCTCGACAACCGCTCCTTTGGTGGAGCACAGGTATCACGTACTTTTTACGCCCGTGGCCAGACTGGACAGCAATTACTCCTCGGCGCTTACAGTGCCCTGACCAGACAGGTTGCCAACGGAAAGGTCAAATTATATGACCGTACTGAGATGCTTGATCTGGTACTCGTTGACGGCAAGGCCCGGGGTATCGTGACAAGAAACCTCATTACCGGAAAAATTGAATCCCACAGTGCACATGCGGTGGTTCTGGCTACAGGTGGCTACGGAAATGTATTTTTCCTCTCGACCAATGCCATGGGCTCCAATGCTACTGCCGCATGGCGGGCACATAAAAAAGGGGCGTTCTTTGCCAACCCCAGCTTTACGCAAATACACCCTACCTGTATCCCCGTATCAGGTGACCACCAGTCAAAACTGACCCTGATGTCCGAGTCACTGCGTAACGATGGGCGCGTCTGGGTTCCTAAAAAAGCCATAAAAGGGCTTTCTGCTAAAGATGCCGTAAGCCTTCCCGAAGAAGACAGGGACTACTTCCTGGAAAGAAAATATCCCTCATTTGGCAACCTGGTACCACGCGATGTGGCGTCACGCAATGCCAAAATGATGTGCGATGAAGGCCGTGGAGTGGGCTCTACCGGACTGGCCGTATTCCTCGACTTTGCTGATGCCATCAAACGAAGTGGTAAAGATGTGATCACGGCCAAATACGGCAATTTATTTGATATGTATCAGCAGATCACCGGAGATAACCCCTATGAGGTGCCCATGATGATCTATCCTGCTGTGCACTACACCATGGGTGGCCTGTGGGTGGATTATAACCTGATGACAACAGTCCCCGGATTATATGCCGCCGGTGAATGTAATTTCTCTGACCATGGCGCCAACCGGCTGGGTGCCAGTGCCCTGATGCAGGGTTTGGCCGATGGCTATTTCGTATTGCCTTATACCATTGGTGATTATCTGGCCAATATGCCGAATGAAAAAGTATCAACTGACCATGAAGCCTTCCAAACAGCAGAAAAAGAAGTGAAGGAAAGGATCAATAAACTGTTGTCGGTAAATGGGAATAAGACTGTTGATGAGTTCCACAAAGAACTCGGCAAAATCATGTGGGACTACTGCGGGATGTCCCGTAACGAAGAAGGGCTCAAAAAAGCCAAAAAGATGATCAGCGAGATCCGCAAAGAGTTTTGGGAAAATGTAAATGTGATTGGCGACAATCATGAAATGAACCAGTCACTCGAAAAAGCCAACCGCGTGGCTGATTTCCTGGAATTGGGAGAAGTGATGGTCGATGACGCACTGCAAAGAAGTGAATCCTGTGGTGGACACTTCAGGGAAGAGTCACAAACCCCCGAAGGAGAAGCACTGCGTATTGACGACATGTTTTCCTTTGTGGCTGCCTTTGAGTATGCCGGGGATAACCAGCCTGAAAAACTCCATAAAGAAGACCTGGTCTTCGATAATGTAAAACTGACACAGCGAAGCTATAAATAATGCTCCAACCTATTTTATAAATTGATAGTTATGAATCTGACATTAAAAATCTGGAGACAAAAAAACCAACAGGACAAAGGGGGTTTTAAAGACTATAAAATCAGTGATATCTCCCCGGACATGTCATTTCTCGAAATGATTGACGTCCTCAATGAAGACCTGGTAAAAAAAGGGGAAGACCCCGTCCATTTTGATCACGACTGCCGGGAAGGTATTTGCGGTATGTGTAGCATGGTTATCAATGGAAGACCTCACGGTCCAAAACAGGCTATCACCACCTGTCAGCTCCATATGCGTTCTTTTTCTGATGGCGACACCATCACCATTGAACCCTGGAGGGCTAAGGCATTTCCGGTGATCAAAGATCTGGTCGTGGACCGGACACCCTTTGAGCGTATTATGCAAGCCGGAGGGTATGTGTCAATCAATACCGGTGGTGTACCCGATGCCAACGCTATCCCCATTCCTAAAAATATGGCTGAAGATGCCATGGATGCCGCAGCCTGTATCGGGTGCGGAGCTTGTGTGGCCTCCTGTAAAAATGCTTCGGCTATGCTTTTTGTCAGCGCCAAAGTGTCACAGCTCGCCTTACTCCCCCAAGGAATGATTGAACGTAAATCCCGTGTGGAAAAAATGTTAATGCAAATGGACGCCGAAGGGTTTGGCGCCTGCACCAACACCGGTGCCTGCTCAGCAGAATGTCCGAAAGAAATCAGCCTGACGCATATAGCCCGGTTGAACAGGGAATATTATTCTGCCAAAGTTTATTCTGAAAACGTATAATACTGAATAAAGCACTGCTCCGGGGCAGAGCCCCGAAGTATCAAATGGAGGTTTTTGTTTTTTCCGGCCCGGCGGGTGGGAAATTAACCCACTTTTTGATTAAACGCCCAATGAAAATGTGTTTCCTCACTTTTTCATTGGGCGTTTCTCGTTTGATCCGGATATTTCAACCTTTTTCCTGAAATCAATCAATTTTTTCCCGGATCCCCTCATTAAGTCAATGGCCCATTTAGTGATGACTATTGAACTTATTATTCCGCTGATGCTATCCAGGGAATATATATTATAAAATTTTCCTGCTGTCAGAGCAATAATAGCCGTCAGGCTCGTGAGGCCATCGGCCAGTACATGCAGATAGGCTGATCGGATATTATGATCGTGGTGTTCATGATTGTGATGAAGAAAATATGCACTTAGCCCGTTTACCGCCAAGCCGATAATAGCCACAACGATGGCCTCGTTGAAGTGAATTTCCAAAGGATGTATAAACCGGTCTACTGATTCTACCGCCATAATGATGGCCATTATCTGCAAGACTACGGCACTTGTAAATCCGGAAAGGGCCAGAAGCTTCCCTTTGTCAAAAGTGAAGGTCTCAGACTTTGCATATTTACGTGCCACCACGTAAGCAACCCATGTCAGGCCAAGG
>JAOUKJ010000362.1 GCA_029882675.1 Cyclobacteriaceae bacterium | reverse complement strand
ATCCAGGAAGGAGTTGATCTCTCCCCCGCCAATCATATCCGGGCAAACATAAGCATAACCCATCAGTCCCTGGGAGGTCAGATCGGGAATGAGCTTTTGCAGGTCTTCCCAACTGTGGTTTTTGTCTCTCAACCTTTGGGCCAGCGGTAATCCCGCCATTTTCCAGGAGGCCCTGTATTCGTTAAGCGGGTAATCCAGGCCTACTTCGGCGAAAAAAGCCGTATGATCATTGGGGGTATTTACCTGATAAGACCGTACATTCGTATAGAAAGAGGCATCTCCGGCATCCAGCTTAAACCCGTCCACCCCGTATTTTTCCTGTAAGTTGTCCAGGGTGTTTTTATACCACTCCCGGGCCTTTGGATTGCTCAGGTCGAGGCAGGCACTGGCACCGTTCCACCAGCGGATGATCGCGGCACTTCCCGGTGTATTATCCATGTGCCTGTCTTCACGGTATTCCTTTAACAACAGCCCTTCACGGGCCAGATGGCGAAATACCTCTGAATCGGGACTCACAAAGGGACATACCCAGAGCATTACCTTAAAACCCATGGCGTGTAGTTTGTCCATCATGCCTTTGGGGTCTTTAAACCGCCGGGGCGAAAAGTCCCACACACCATAGTCTTCCTGCCAGTTGTCGTCGATCATCAAGACTCCCGGAGGATAGCCGTTGTCGAGAATGCCCTGTGCATATTTCAGGATGTCTTCTTCATTCTGATCGTACATGAGTTCAATCCAGGTATTGTATTGCGGGCTGCTAAAGAGCTTTTCATCGGGTATTTTACCATTGGGCGGGAAGTAATTTTTTACAGCATAGGAATAGGCATCCAGCAGATTGCCTCCGGACTCTGTAAAAAGGATTTTATCGTTACGCGAAGTCACCATCAGATTTCCCTGATCAAAAGAATACCTGATCGGGCCTTCACTCCATACCAGCCGTCCTTTGTTGGAAAGCAGCACCGGTTGTGTCTGATTGCCATAATTATTACCCCACAGATCGTAGGCCACTTTTGTTTCGGAGTTCCAGGGTGTACTATGCCCCAGCGAACTGATGCCCCCCCACCAGTATTCGCCCGGCAATACTTCCAGGGAAAGGGAGTCTTTACCCTGTGAAAAGGCAAGTGTGGAAATAAGAAGCAGCAATGAGATGATCGTTGTTTTCATTTTAGGTCGGATATTTTAACAATTTAATTCTATGTGGTTTAGTGGTGTCTCCTTATTCAATCCTTGAAACTTCAGACTAGCTAAACGACGTTGCAATATAATTTCTATTTTCACTAAAGGAAGAACAGAACAGTATTTCAATCAAACCAATCCGGAATTTAGTATCAGCTGGTGGGTAATTTTCAATATCCTTCGGATGGCATCGGAAACTAGGGGTAGTACTCCAGCACATAGGGTATCTTTTTAGCATTATACCCACTAAAAATACCTAATCCATTGTTAATGTTATTATAAACAAAGGCGGGTTCTGTCAGGGGATTACCCACCGTTTCCCTTTGTCTGTCAACCGACATTTTATAGAGATATAATTCTTTATTTAACACCCCGACCACAATTAACAAATCAACCATGACCGGTTCCGATGGATTTTGGCTCCATTTAAAATGATCGAAGGGAATCCAGGTTGTTTCAAAATTAAGTGAAATTTTAGCGTTTTTAAACAAGTTATCATCAAACGTAAAAATTTCCCCCCAGGTTTCATCAGTATCTTCCTTAAAAAGGGCGTCATTGGTTTTCAAGCCAATATTTAGGGGAAAACTATCGATAACAACCGGAGGGTCAACACTATAATCGTATTCATGCGTGTATGCCTGTATTGAAAATTCATAATAATTATCCTCATTGATGATGTCTTCCAGTTCAATCGTAAATTCATAAACATTTTCACCATACATTCCTGCTTTCTTTTGCACATTAAGCAACTCAAATCCCGGGCTTTTCACAGGAATCAGGGTTTCTGCCGACACCTCATCAAACCCCGGCCGGATTACTTTCAACTGATAGTCCACACCCGGCATTGGCCGGATATCAGCATTGGCATAAATAGCAGGTAAAAGCATATTGAGTTCACCCAACAAAGCCCCCGCTTCATACACTTCCACCCGGGCATCTGTTATGGAATCATAGTAATAATTATAATCCAGGATATAGTGGCTTTCGGTAAGACTGGCGATAAAAAAAGTGTCGGGGTGAATAATACTATTTACAACAATATGCGGCTTTTCAAAGGGCACATCATACTCCACTACAGTAGAACAACTCATTATAACAAACAATACAATTACCAGTGCAGTATTTTTCATTGCTTATTGAATTTAAACTGATAACTAAAGGATGGAATAATGGGAAAGAGGCTATACTGTATGAAATGCTGACCATCTTCACGCCATTCAATATCGATAAAAAAGGGATTTTTTCGATTATACACATTGTAAATACCCAGTACCCAGGCCCTTTCTCCCCATCGTTTTTCCTTCTTAATACTGATTCCCAGATCCATCCGGTGATAGCCCCTCATCCGGAACGCATTTCTCCCCACGTAATAGTATATGGAAGGACTCCAATAAGGGTTATCTGCAAGACCTGCATAGGTTTCCACAGGAATGGACACAGCGTTACCTGTTCCATACACAAAATTACCTGACAGCTCTATCCGGTCACTCAACGCATAGACCGCCACCATCGAAAAATCGTGCCGCCGGTCGTATTTATAGGGGAACACCTCCCCAAAATTGATATTCTCAAACTGCCTTTCCGTCTTTGACCAGGTATAGCCAATCCATCCGGTCACCGGGCCTTTGTTCTTCTGCAGTAGTACTTCTGCACCATAGCTCCATCCCCTTCCGGCTTCCACCTTATTTTCCCAATTACTGTCGAAATGGAAGAACGTTGCCCCTTCCTTGTATTCTATCAGGTTATTCATGGTTTTATAATACCCCTCCACACTGGCCTCAACATCATGATTCAGGGATCGGGCAAGTCCTAATGCCACCTGACGGCTGTCCTGGGGCCGGATGATGTCAGTGGCAGGTACCCATAGATCTGTGGGAAGGCCTATACCGCTGTTGGTAAGCAAGTGGATAAACTGGGTCATCTCGGCATACGAGGCTTTCATTGAAAGGTGGTCTCCCATCAGGTACCTCATTGACACCCTGGGCTGTACGGAGAAATAGTTTCTGCCATCTACATTAAACACTGAACCGTGTACCCCAATATTGCTCTTTATTTTTTTGGTGATCCGGAAATCATCCTCCACATAAAGGTCAAACTCCCGGGCATAGGTGACCGGTGTGCCAAGTGTAGTGTCTGAGTCCATGATGGATTTAAAGGACAACACGCCAGGCCTGAAAGCATGCAAAGTACCATGCAGGCCATAACGAATGTAATGGTTGGCATTGGGTACAAAGTCAAAATCAGATTTGAAGGCATAGTCCTCAATACCGGAAAAGTATTTAATAAAACCATCCTCCTTGTATGAATTATTTGGAGATTTCATTTCCTCATGAAACTCATAAAACACATTAAAACGATACCTGGAATAAACCAGTGTAGTATTACTGAATAGTTTTGGCGTAAAAACATGGTTCCAGCGGGCGGCACTGGTCACATTGCCCCAGTCCAGGCCCATTTTATTTATACTGCTATACGTTTCACCGGCATTACTGTATGAGTAGCTACTTTTGGCAAAGGCCCGGTCTTTTCCTCCATAAGCACTCAGGTATATCCGGTCTTTATTAGAAAAACGATGGTTAATTTTAAAGTTTAAATCGTAGAAATAGTATCCGGCTGTTGCCTCTCCTTCTGAGGCCAAACGAACCAGGGGCCGAATGAGTAAATCGAGATAAGTCCGCCTTGCAGACAGGATAAAGGTGGTATTCTCGTCTTTTATCGGGCCTTCCACAGTTAGTTTGGAGGAGATCAACCCAATACTTCCATTGGCTTTCAGCCCCTGCTTACTCCCCTCTTTCATGGAAATATCAATCACGGAAGAAAGTCGTCCGCCGTAACGGGCCGGATATCCCCCTTTGATCAATTCCACATTATTAATGGCATCGGTATTAAACACTGAAAAAGCCCCAAACAAATGCGCTGCATTATAAACGGGAACACCATCGAGCAGAATCAGGTTTTGGTCAGGCCCTCCTCCCCTTACATAAATACCACTGGCCCCTTCCATCCCCGATTGCACGCCCGGCAAAAGTTGAAGCACTTTCATCAGGTCAGTTTCACCCAGAATAGCAGGGAGTGATCTCACTTGTTTTATAGGTACGCGCACAAGGCTCATTTCGGTTCGCTCTTCAATCAGCTCTTCACCGATCACCACCACCTCCTCCAGAAGTTTACCCTCACTCAGGTCAATATTAAGTTCCTGATTACCTTCCAACAGAAAATCCATCCGATGTGACTGATAGCCCACAAAGGAGATCGTCAGCCAAATGGAATCAGCCGGCAGCGTCAGACTGAAAAAACCGTAATTATTGGTCGCGGTTCCCATCATGGTCTTCAGGTTATAAACATTAGCCCCGATCAGTGCTTCACCCGAATGAGCATCCCGGACATAACCGCTGATGGTATGCTGTTGGGCTGGTGCGTTCAGCATCAAAAAAATAAAAATTGCAATTAAATAATATTTGACTTCCATGAGAGTATATATGCGGCACATATATA
>JAOUKJ010000361.1 GCA_029882675.1 Cyclobacteriaceae bacterium | reverse complement strand
TAATACGGTCAGTGAAGATTATTCTCTGAGTACAAAAAGAAAAATTGAAGATGACTGTCCAATTGATGATATGGCTGGGGTAAACGAATTAAAGCAAACGAATCGATTTCTTGAAAGCATTCTGGAACACACTACGACGATGATTGCATTCATGGATATTCAATTTAATTTTATCAAAGTCAATAAAGCTTATGCTGCAGAAGATGAAAAGGAGCCCGAATTTTTTATTGGCAAAAACCATTTTGCTTTGTACCCGGACAGTGCGGCTGAAAAAATATTCCAGGGAGTAGTTGCTTCGGGGGAGACCTTTATATCGTCAGGCCGAAAGTTTGAATATCCCGATCAGCCAAACCGGGGTGTTACCTATTGGGATTGGAGTCTGGTGCCTGTAAAGGATGCAACCGGGCAAGTCGTGAATATTTTATTATCGCTGACGAATGTCACTGAAAGACGGAAACTGCTAGAAAGGTTGAAAATCAAGCGCCAAAGACTGGAAGCATTGGTGAGTGAACTGGAAGAAAAAAATAATGAGCTCGTCCGATTTGCCTATTTGGTTTCGCACGACCTGAGGAGCCCTTTAAGAGCCATACATGTAATGACCGAGCTCATAGAGAGTGAGCTCGATGGGAAAAATGATGGTGAAATTGCAAATAACCTTGAGGTCATCAAAGGCCGCGTTAAGCGAATGGATCGTTTTATAGATGGCCTGTTGGAATATTCCCGGATTGGGATTAAAGATAATACCATGGAAGAAGTGGATCTGGACGAGGTGTTAAAAGGAGTACTCGATTCTCTCAATGTACCTCAAAGCATCATTATTAATAAAAAACCTAAATTTCCAGTAATTAAGGGGATTCGGATATTACTATTTCAGCTTTTCTCGAACCTGATTGCTAATGGCATTAACTTCAATGATAAAAAGGAAGGACTGATTGATTTGGATTTCAAGGTCATGGAAGAGGGATTTGAATTTTGTGTTGGGGATAACGGACCGGGTATAGATCCCAATCATCATGAGAGGGTTTTTGAAGTTTTTCAAACATTAAATCCCCGGGACAAAGTAGAAAGTACCGGGATTGGCCTTTCCATTGTAAAGAAAGTCATTGATTTACATAAAGGAACTATAAGGATAGCATCAACTCCCGGTGAGGGTACCCGGTTTATTTTCTGGTTGCCGGAACATAGGGATGATTTTCAATATCAACCTCCTCAAATTTGATCAAAAACGATACAAATACCTATAAAACATCCTGTTTTGCAGGAGGCATCTGATCAAGCCTGGCAATTCCTCAAAAATAGTCAGGGTAAACCAAATTTTATGATCAGTTTCTATTTATAACTATTTCTTTCTATTATTGCGGCCGGAATAATAGAAAAATAAATCGCAAATCAGATATGGCAGATAACAACAAGGGCCCTGAAGGGCTTCAATGGACAGGTAGGTTTTTAGGAGGGATATCTGATGATATTAAACGACGGGCACCACACTACCTCAGTGATTTCAAGGATGGTTTACATTCAAAAGTGGCGGGTTCTACCCTGTTTCTGTATTTTGCTGCTTTAGCTAATGCGATTGCTTTTGGGGCACTTACAGGTGCCCTTACGGGTAATCAGATCGGAATTATGGAAATGGTCGTGGTTACGGCAGTAGGTGGTATTTTGTTTGCCCTTTTTGCGGGTCAGCCTTTAACCATCCTCGGAGGAACAGGCCCCATAACCATCTTTACCGGTCTTCTGTATGTGTCTTGTATTCAATTGAATATTCCCTTTTTGGCTACGTATGCCTGGGTAGGAATATGGTCGGGCGTATTGTTGATTGTGCTGGCTTTGACAGATGCCAGCGCCCTCATGAAATATTTCACCCGCTTTACCGATGAGATTTTCGCGGCACTGATATCTGTAATATTTATTGTTGAGGCCGTAAAGGATACGGCCAGCTCTTTTACCTCAGAGACTACAGGTCATGACACCTCCTTTTTTACGGTTATCCTGGCCCTGGGTACTTTTGTAATTTCCCGTTCATTAAAAAAATCCGTAAACACACCGTTCCTGAGGAAGGGAATTCGTGATTTCCTGAGTGATTTCGGGCCCTCTATTGCCATTGTGGGCATGACCCTGGTGGCTGTGCTTGGTTTTCCCGATGTTCATCTCAACACGCCTAAAGTGCCGGAACAAGTAGCTACAACCACAGGAAGGCCCTGGTTGGTGAATATTTTTGAAGTGCCCACCTGGGTAATCTTCGCGGCTATCGGGCCGGCAATACTTGCCACAATTTTACTTTTTCTCGATCAAAACATTACCACCCGATTGGTTAATTCATCGGACAATAAGCTCAAAAAGGGCATGGGCTATCATCTGGATCTGGCCATCGTAGGAATTATCATACTCGTCGGCAGCCTTTTTGCCCTGCCCTGGATCGTAGCAGCGACAGTGCATTCTCTAAATCATGTGAAAAGTCTGGCCAAAATGAAGGTCGAGGACATCGGAGGGGGAGTGAAAAAGGAAAAGATTGTTGAAGTCAGGGAAAACAGGTTGTCGGGATTGTCCATCCACGTACTTATCGGGGCATCTGTTTTCTTTATGGTATATGTGGCCTATATTCCCATGCCAGTGCTTTTTGGTTTGTTCCTGTTTATGGGATTGGCATCCCTGGCTGGTAATCAGTTTTTTGAACGTATGATGTTGTGGGTGACTGATCCTAAACTATACCCTGAGTCACATTACCTCAAGATTGTGCCTCCTAAACAGATACACCGCTTTACGATTATTCAATTTCTGTGCTTTGTAGTACTTTGGGTGTTGAAAACTTCGGCTATTGGTATCCTTTTTCCATTAATGATAGGTGCCTTAGTGCCAATCCGGCTTTTTGCCAGCCGTTTCTTCGAGAGAAAGCATATCGAGGCCCTTATCGCTGAAGACGAAGAGGAGGAAGAAAAAATAGGGATTGTCCACTAAAGGTAAAGATTTCATTCCACGGGCAGAAATTCGAAAACTTCTGCCTGTGAAGAAAATATTATGGCTACTTTTATGACCTTTTATTTTAAAACTAAATCCCAATAGGATGAAACGTAATTCAAATTTTATTTATCTATCTGCCTTTCTTATTATGCTGATTATGGGTTGTGGCCCTAAAAAAGAAGCCGAAAAGGAAGTGAACACAAGCGAAGAACATCCCACTGCCGAAGTACAAAGTACACCCGATGAACCAGGTATTTATGAGTTGCGTATCTATTACGCAGCAGAAGGTAAACTCGATGACCTGCTGGCTCGTTTCCGTAACCATACCATGGCTTTATTTGAAAAACACGGGCTGAAGAATATTGGTTATTGGGTACCCGAGGAAAACACCGATAACGCGTTGATTTATATGTTGGGTTTTCCCGACAGGCAGGCTGCAGATGCCAGCTGGAAGGCCTTTATTGCCGATCCTGATTGGAATGCAGCCTACGAGGCGTCTATTGTAAATGGCAAGCTGGTCGATTCTATCCAAAACGTTTTTTTACAGCCAACAGATTATTCTCCCAAGCTTACTTTGGGTGATCATGGCCCCCGCGTTTTTGAGTTGCGCACATATTATACCAATGAAGGCAAACTGGGTAATTTGCACAATCGTTTTAGTGATCATACGATGGAGATTTTTGAAAGTCACAATATGTCTAATATTGCGTATTTTAATCTGGATAGAGATCAGGACGGCAACGAAAATACACTTTTGTATTTCATCACCCATGCAGATCACGCAACTGCCGATGCCAATTGGAAGGCTTTTATCGAAGACCCCAAGTGGAAAGTTGCATATGAGGCCTCTATCGTTGACGGCAACCTGGTAAACCGCCTGACCTCCTTATATATGCAACCCACAGATTTTTCCCCACTGAAATAAGGAACTTATAGCAGCTTTGAGTTTATAAAAAAATTTCTTTAATTATTGCGCTGGTCGGCGCAATAATTAAAGAAATTGAATTCCTGTTACTTTTTCATTGATAACGAAATTCGTTTCCTGGCCACATCGACTTCCATCACCTTCACATCCACTACTTGTTGGAGTTTTACCACATCATTGGGGTCTTTAACGAACTTATCGGCCAGCTGTGATATATGTACCAGGCCATCTTGTTTCACACCGATGTCCACAAAGGCACCGAAATTAGTAATGTTGGTCACGATACCTTGCAACTTCATTCCTTCTTTCAGGTCTTCTATACTGTCAACGCCTTCGGCAAATTGAAATTCCTCCAATCCTTCACGGGGATCACGTCCGGGTTTTTCAAGCTCTTTTAATATATCCTCCAGTGTAAAGGTTCCGATTGCCGCTGTCACATAATTTTGAGGTTTTATTTTTTTCCTAATTTCCGAATTTCCCATGAGCTCATGCAGTGAATACCCCACATCTTTCGCCATATTTTCGACAATATGATAACTTTCCGGATGGACTGCGCTTCTATCCAGGGGGTTGCTTCCTTCGGCAATGCGTAAAAATCCTGCCGACTGCTCAAAAGCTTTGTTTCCAAGCAGAGGTACTTTGAGCAACTCCTTTCGCGAACTGAATCCCCCCATTTTTGATCGGTGGTCTACTATGTTTTGGGCGAGTTTAGGTCCCAGTCCTGAAACGTAATTCAGCAGGTGTTTACTGGCTGTGTTCAGATCTACGCCTACCTGGTTTACACAACTCTCCACCACGGCATCC
>JAOUKJ010000360.1 GCA_029882675.1 Cyclobacteriaceae bacterium | reverse complement strand
CAGGGTGCCTGCACGACTTTTGTTTCTGGAGGGCTCTGCCTTTGCCTTTGCGTTGTTAACATTGCTGGGCCTGGCGATGTTCGTATATCGGCGCTTTACAAATAAACGTGTACAAATAGTAACAACACGTACAGACCTGGTGGTTTATGTTGTTCTTCTTGTTCAGGTATTGACGGGCATGGGAGTGGCCTATTATGTCAGGTGGGGATCATCCTGGTTCGCCAGCGTATTGTCACCATACCTGACCTCTATATTTGCATTTAATCCGGATACAGGGGCAGTGAGTGCCATGCCGTGGTTGGTTCAATTACACATTATTTCAGCATTCGTGATTATTGGTATTATCCCTTTCACACGATTTGTACACTTCCTGGTAGCACCATTTGATTACCTCTGGAGGAGCTATCAGGTGGTGATCTGGAACTGGAACCGCTCCTTAATCAGACGTTCCTCAAAACATTTATTCGGAAAGAAAACAAGAAATCATTAAAATACGGGGTTAATGACGTTAACTGACCACCACTTATTTAGTTAAGTGGTGGTTTTTTTATGAACAGTAATAGCTATTTGGTCTCGGGATTTACCATGTTCCTGAGCTCCCCTTCTTTCAGGATATAAACCTCCTTTTTTTTCAATGCGATCCATTCATTTCTTTCCAGTTCCTTCAATCCACGTATTAAAGATTCATAGGTGGTGTTAGCCATGACAGCCAGGTCTGTCCGCGTTGGGGTGTAAGACAGCTTCTGTGGGTTATCTGTTGAGTATCCAAAAGCATCGAGGGTAGTCACCAGGGCAAGCGCAATCCGGGATAATACAGGGAAGTAAGCCTGCTTGGCCGTGCGATTTTCAGAGTTCTTAAGTTCATTGGCGTAAAATGACATCAACCAGTAACAAAGCTCATTGTTCGTTTTAAGCAAACTATCAAAAATGTGACATGGAATGAAGGTAAGGCTCGTTTGAGTAAGCGTGACGGCAGAAATAGGATAAACGGAGTCCTGATCCGTTCCGCGATATCCCCGGTGCCCCAGAATGTCATTGTCTGATGCCAGCCTTAAAATAGCAATATTTTTGTCGCCAAGTGAGGTGTAAATTTTTACCTTTCCTGAATATATAATGTAGATACCTTCTACTTTTTGGCCCTCCAGAAAAATGTTTTGCCCTTCTTCGTAGACAAAATCCTGCCTGTAATGGGTAATGAGCGTTTTCCAGTCGGGGATACAAAATTTGTTAATGATACACTCCATGTTATCACAACCTTCACAGGGTACTTTTTCAACTAACATTGTATTCTGTTTTTAATATTTTCACTTTCTGTAACACTTGAATATATTGATATCAACAAAAGATACTCATTTAAACGACTACGTGAGGGATCGCATGTCAACTGTATCAATTCCTCCTTTTCTCATTTTCCCTCTCCATATGTATATTTTCTGTTGAGGTGTTTTTTTATATCTTTCCGTAAATGTCACTTTTTTCATATCACTTCAGGCTTTGTCCCATTGTTCGTATATTTCCTCATCGCTTAATCTTTCCTTCAACAATTTTGTTAGGTCATTTTTTAGCCGGTATGTAGCCAACAAACGCAGGATGTGCTTTCGTTCAGTAAAGTCTTCCAGGGTGAAGTTGTCATTATTATACCGCAAAGATAAGCTATGCGGGCTCCTTAAACGTAACCGTAGAGGAGGAAATTTCCCTGGGAGCCCTGCTTTAAAAATATTACCGTGAAGATTGTTAGCATAAAATGGAGCGGTGGCGTTTTGCAAATACCATCTTTTGGGATTTTCCAATTGAGATATCTTTTCAAAGGAAATAAGGGATGTCCATAGTTGTTGGGTGGGTCGTACGGTAGTTGCCGTTGTATACCGCCCAAAAGAATGGGGTATGACAGATGTTGAGGCTTTCCCGGTCAAGCCGAGGGTAAATGCCCTCAGGTTATTGGCCAAAATGTGGGGAATCGCGTAGGCCGTGCATATGGATACCTGACAGGCCAGTTTGCCTGGCTTTGTCAATGAATTAAGTCCACTAAATAAAATTAAAAACAGGACTGTTGACGTTTTATTCATAGCATAGAAAGAGAAACTCTATATAAGCATAAACTTAATTAACGAATATGCAGGAAAAAATGATATATATCAATTACTACTAACATAAAACAATTTATCCTTTGCTGAGAAAGAGGGGAATGATTTTTACATCAGAACCATTACCTTTGTCTCGAAAATGCGATTTAATGATAGCTGTAAATAGAACATGATTATACCTTCTGCTGACCGGTTACAACTTTTTCAGGAGTATTTTTTTTCGCGTAAGCTAAAGGAAATCACCTCACTTGTCGAGGAAGGACACCCGGTGATCAACCTGGGCATTGGAAGTCCGGATTTAGCTCCGGCGCCCACTGTGGTGGAGGCCCTCCATCAATCAGCCGTTGACCCTGCCCATCATGGTTATCAGGCCTACAATGGTTCTGTCAACTTGCGAAGGTCTATCGCCAATTTTCTGGAAAGGACATACCAGGTACACTTTGATCCTGATACAGAAATCCTTCCGCTGATGGGTTCGAAGGAAGGGATATTCCACCTATCAATGGCTTTCCTCAATCCCGGAGACACCGTCCTGATTCCTGAGGTAGGCTACCCGGCCTATCGGTCGGTATCACTAATGGTGGGTGCCAAAGTCGTGGAATACCCGCTAACAGCAGATTGGACGCCCGACTGGGAAAATATTGATGTGAGTGACCAGCCCAAGATACTGTGGCTCAATTATCCGCATATGCCTACAGGCACGCCGGCTTCAAAAGAATTATTTGTAGAGGCAGTGTCCTGGGCAAAGGAAAATAATGTATTGCTGTGCCATGATAACCCATATTCGCTGGTACTTAATGATAATCCACTCAGTATTTTTGCAGTTGAAGGAGCCCGGGAAGTTTCGCTGGAACTAAACTCTTTGTCCAAGTCACATAATATGGCCGGTTGGCGTGTAGGTTGGATCAGTGGTGCAGCAGCGTACCTTAAAAATGTGCTTACGATTAAATCCAACATCGATTCGGGCATGTTCAGGGGGCTGCAAGATGCGGCAGTGGAGGCAATGACCCTTGATGAAAGCTGGCACCGGGAGCGAAATTCGATCTATGCCAGGCGTCAGAAAACCGCTTTTGATATACTGCATATAGTGGGATGTGCCTATGATAAAAGCCAGAAAGGTATGTTTGTATGGGGACGACTGCCCGATAACCTGCCCGATGCTGATCAATGGACTACCGATGTGCTTCGGGATAAATTTGTTTTTATTACGCCAGGCAGTCTGTTCGGGGAAAAAGGAAAAAGGTATATTCGCATATCATTATGCTCTCCGGAAGAAAAACTGAGGGAAGCGTTTGAAAGGCTAAAAAAATAAAAAGGGAAATGAAGGTTTGTATTGTCGGATTGGGACTTTTGGGTGGTTCATTTGCGCTTGCTGTCAGGAAAGTGGTAAAGGACTGTACTGTTCTCGGTGTTGATGTGAATGAGGAGCATGCACGTACTGCACTTGAGCGGGGTATTGCGGGAGAGATCACCACCTTTGAAGCGGGTATCGCACAGGCGGATATCACTGTATTGGCCACGCCGGTGGACATTCTGGCGAGCCAGGTCGTGCCGGCTTTGGATTTGCTGAAACCAGGTGCTATTCTCACCGACCTGGGATCCACCAAAGAGATCATTTGTCAAAAAGCTGCCGGACACGCGTTGCGGGGTCGTTTTGTCGCCTCTCATCCAATTGCCGGGACAGAGGATTCGGGGCCAAAGGCCGCTTTTGAAGGACTCCTAAAAGATAAAATGATGATCATTTGTGATGGTGAATATTCTGATGCTGATGCAGTGAAGACCATTGAGGGTTTGTACGAGAAGGTGGGTATGAAGATCGTATATATGCCTGCCAAAGCACATGATTCACATATTGCCTTTGTATCTCACCTGAGCCATATCAGTTCTTTTGCGCTGGGAGCTACCGTGCTCGAAAAAGAGAAGAATGAGAAAAATATTTTTAATATGGCAGGTAGTGGGTTCTCTTCCACTGTGCGTCTGGCCAAGAGTTCTCCCGATATGTGGGCGCCCATATTCAGCCAGAACAGGGGAAATATCTCCCAGGCCCTGGCACTTTATATTGAAAAGCTCCAACAATTTAAAGAGACTATTGATGCTGACGATCAGGCATCGGCTCACCGGTTTATGAAAGAGACCAATGATATTCGAAGAGTGCTTAAAGGCGATGATTAGGATTTCCCTGAATTGCTCTTTATTTTAGGTCTGTTTTATGCTTTTTGTTAAATTACACCTGTGAAATATTTTTCCTTTCCACGAGAGGCCTGGTATTGGATCATCGCCATTGCAGCACTGGCTTTATATATGCCCGATACGGATACACATATTGTTATTTGTCCATTGAAACTTGTGGGATTTGACCATTGTCCGGGCTGCGGACTCGGCCGGGCCATCGCCTTTGCATTGAAAGGGGAACTAAAGGTCTCGCTGGGGATGCACCCATTGGGTATTCCGGGCCTGCTTATTATATTGCACAGGATTTATTATTTGATATACAAACATTTAAAACACCATGGGAAAAGCACTAAAAATAATGCCTGAACTGGAAGGTAAAGAACTGAGTTATATCGATGCCATATTCGAAAACCTCAATGAAGACCAGACCAATACATTTGTTAATGCTTAT
>JAOUKJ010000359.1 GCA_029882675.1 Cyclobacteriaceae bacterium | reverse complement strand
ATGCGTGTAGCGCCTGAAAAAATTCAAGTGAAATTAATAGGTACAGGCGTTGCATTGGCCGTTGAAGGAGGGTATCATGTCGTAGAAATACCGGCGGGCAAGGCCACCCATTTTAAACTGTTGTTAGCAGAGACTACACTGGATGGGCTGGATGAAACCTCAAAGCCGGGACTCGTCGGATTACCGGAAAATTTGGATGATTTTATTCAGGGTGGTCCGTCCCAATATGATCAGGAATTGACAACACCAGTGATCAAGGGTGACCGCAATGGCCCCTTTGCCGTGGATGTGCTTTCCATTCCATTTGATAATCCATGGAAGAGCCGAATGCGTGTGAGTGGTGTCGATTTCTTTAATGATAAAAACAAAGCGGTAGTATGTGCTACGGAAGGCGACGTATGGCTGGTCGAAGGACTGACAGCTGAAAACGGAATATTAACCTGGAGACGAATTGCCACTGGTCTGTTTCAACCGCTGGGTATAAAGGTGATTGAAGAAGAGGTTTACGTGACATGCCGGGATCAAATTGTAATTCTCCGGGATTTGAATAACGATGGTGAAACGGATTTTTATGAGAGTTTTAACAGCGACCACCAGGTAACGGATCATTTTCATGAGTTTGCCATGGGCCTGCAGACCGATGATCAGGGCAATCTGTATTATGCAAAAAGCGGACGCCATGCGCGGGAAGCACTCATACCCCAGCATGGTACTTTACTGAAGGTGAGTAAAGATGGTGAAAAAACAGAAATCATAGCCACCGGATTCAGGGCGGCCAATGGCGTATGCCTCAATCCCGATGGCACTTTTGTGGTGACTGATCAGGAAGGCTTCTGGAATCCAATGAACCGGGTAAACTGGGTAAAGGGGGAAGGTCGTTTTTATGGAAATATGTTTGGCTATAACCCGCCTGCCGACAGCTCGGATACGAACATGGAACAGCCCCTGGTATGGGTGGATAAAGAAATTGACCGGTCACCCTCGGAGTTGTTGTGGGTGGACAGCGAAAAATGGGGCAGCCTGAATGGCAGCCTCCTGAATCTTTCCTATGGTTACGGAACGATGCATATTGTGCCACATGAAGAAGTGGATGGGCAGATGCAGGGAGGTATTTTTCAGCTGCCCGTGCCCCGTTTTGCAACAGGAGTGATGCGAGGACGATTCAATCCCGGGGATGGCAATTTGTATGTCTGTGGTATGTCGGCCTGGGCCACCAATCAGACCATACAGCCGGGAGGATTTTACCGGGTGGTAAGAACTGAAAAGGCATTGATAGTGCCAAAAGGATTAAACGTGACTAAAAAAGGAGTGAAAATTACTTTCACGGAAGCCCTTGATTCGGAGGAGGCAGTTCGGTTGGAAAATTATCAGGTCAAAACCTGGGTATTGCACCGCACCAGAAACTATGGTTCCGACAGGTATGATATCAAAGACCTCAGTGTAAAAGCGGCCGTTTTGGATGAATCGGGAAAAGTATTGGAGTTGGAAATTCCCGAAATTTCCCCCGTTTGGCAGATGGAAATAAAATATGAGCTTAAGGATAAAAATGGAGAAGCCATCAGCGGGACAATTCAAAATACAATTCATAAATTGGGCGATTAAATTTAATGGGAATAATGCTTAAACTACATAACGCGATGTGGCCCGGTATTGTGGGCAAAGGAGAAGGAGCCGATGAGCCTGCCATTTCAATCGATCGAATGCTTGATCTTACTATACAAGCGCAGGTAGATGGTCAGGGTTTTGATGGTATTGATTTTAATATTATGGCACCGCACCTGGATATTGATACCAACAAAGATGAAATGTTGGCTTTTGCCGATAAAATCGCTGAGAAGGGGCTGAACATCGGCTCAGTAGGTGCGCCAATATGGCCTCCTGCCGGCGGTGGATCAGCCATGGGTAGTGCAGTAGAAAGGAAGCGATTTGTCGAGATGGTGGAAAAGACCTGTAAACATGCCGCACTGTTTAATGCGCAAGGTGTGCGAAAGTATGGCATCATCCGGATAGACTCTGCCGACTCCCCTGAAAACTGGGCTAAAGACCCGGTGGGCAACACGAAGAAAATAGCCGAAACCTTCAGAGAAGCAGGCAAAGTAGCCGCTGATTACGGGGAAAGACTGGCCGCTGAGGGAGAAATTTGTTGGGCCGGGATGCACTCCTGGAAACATATGCTGGATCTCCTGGAAGAAGTAGGTATGCCGGAGCAGGTGGGTTTCCAGGCAGACCTGGCACATACTTATCTTTTTCTGTTGGGCTATAATGCCCGGGAACATGCCCTTTTGGCTCCCGATTATATGGAAGGTGAGTTCTGGGCCAGCTACCAAAAAATGACCGGCGCCCTTGGCCCCTGGTTGATGGACTTCCATGTGGCGCAAAGCAATGGAACGGTGTTCGGTAGTGGCTCCCATGACAAGACCGGGCGCCACTGCACTGCCGATGCCCCCGATGGAAAATTGGACGTTGTGAAAAGTGCAGAAAAATGGCTGCTGGACGATAGAGGGCAGATAAGAAATAACATACAACATATTTGCTGGGATGGCTGTATGTTTCCCAACGAAACGCTGGAATCCGGAAAGACCTGGGAAAATGTATTGGACCTGATGATTAAGGTAAGGGATGGAATAAAATAATAATTCAAATCCTTCTAGGTTCTGGAACCTTTGAAGGGTTGAGTAAACAGGAAAAGTAGTAAAAGACTAATGATCAAAAAATGAAAGATATTAAGGTAGGATTCAATCTTTTAGTATGGTCGGCAATCATTTCGGAAAAATTGCTGCCCATGGCCGAACGCTTAAAGAAAATAGGCTATGATGGAGTAGAAACTTCTATGGGGGAACAATCCGCAGAACCCTACAAACGATTCGGAGCCCAGGCACGTGACCTGGGCCTTGAGGTAAACTGTTGCCTGGCAGTAGGAGGGGATGAGAACCCCATCAGTGAATCAGCAGCTGTGCGACAAAAAGGCCTGGATAGAATCAAATGGGCAGTTGACCGCGCCGATGATATGGGCGGGACGATAGTGTGCGGGCCTTTCCATTCGGGCTTTGCTACCTTTTCCAGAAAAGAACCACAGGAACAAGAATACGAATGGAGCGCAGAGGTGTTGAGGCAAGCTGGTGATTATGCCGCCCAGGCAGGGGTATTACTTGCGCTTGAATCACTCAACAGGTTTGAATGTTATTTGTGCAATACCACTGAACAGCTGGCGGGCCTGATCAAACGGGTGAACCATCCGGCTGTGGTGGCCATGTACGATACCCATCATGCGCATATAGAAGAGAAGAATGTCAGAACCTCCATTAATGCAGTGGCGCCTGTACTCAAACACGTGCATATCAGCGAAAACGATAGGGGCACTCCGGGCGATGGTAATGTCAGGTGGGAAGAGACCTTTGAAGTATTGGCTGAAAACAAGTATAAAGGCTGGATGACCATCGAGGCCTTTACGCGCAATGATCCCGACTTTGCAAATGCCATCAACGTGTGGCGGGAATATTCCAGCCCCTGGGATATCGCAGAAAACGGCTACCGCTTCATAAAGGATATGTGCCAGAAGTATAACCTCAAATAGACTCCTGATACTTCGGGATAGACAATCAGTCAGTTAAACGATTAAACATATAAACGAATAAACATAAAAAAGGTATGCCATACATTCAATCCAACGGAATTCAAATGTACTACGAAGAGCAGGGGTCAGGAGATCCCCTGTTGCTGATTATGGGAATCACTGCCCCGGGATCTGTCTGGGAGAAGCATGCTGATTATTGGTCGCAGTCCTTTCGTTGCATTATGCCCGACAACCGGGGTGTTGGCTTTTCTGGCAAACCCGAAGGCGCTTATACTACAGCGCAAATGGCTGATGACATGGCCGGGCTCTTGGATGAGCTCCACCTTTCCAGTGTGCGGGTGGCCGGTGCTTCCATGGGGAGTACTATCGCGATGCAACTGGCCTTGCGCCATTCCGAAAAAGTAAGTTCATTGGTGCTGATGTGCCCCTGGGCCCGGTGCGACCGCAAGGCCGTGGCCATTTTTAACCACCTGATAGCTGCCAAAAGGCTACGCCCGGAGGAGTTCTCAAACTTTGCCCAGCAACTGATTTATTCCAAAACCAGCTGGGATGATGACGAGACCTTTGCCGAATTAATGGCCGGCCAAAGGGCCGAAGCCTCCAATCCCTATCCCCAGCCATTACACGGCCTCGAAGGACAGGCTCACGCCTGCATTACACATGATGTATTGGCAGAGCTGCCAAAAATAAATGTGCCCTGCCTGGTTCTTGGTGGAATGGAAGATCAGTTTACGCCCGAATGGATGACAAAAGAAGTAGCAGAAGCCATACCAGGGAGTGAATTACACATGTATGAAGGGGCAGGTCATGTTTTTCACTGGGAAAAAATAGATGATTTCAATCCCAGGGTGCTGAAGTGGTTAAAAGAAAACGGATCATAAAATGAGTAAAATAAAAATAGGCTGTGAAACATATACCTGGCAAATGCCCGGTGAACAATATAAAGGCCGCCTGGATCATATTTTTAAGGTAGCCAAAAAATCGGGCTTTGTGGGCATTGAGCCAGAGACCAGTTTTTTCGGAGATCTTGATGACCCGGAAAAAATGAAAGCAACATTGCAGAAAAATGGGCTGGAGTTGGCCGCACTGTGCCATGTGGAAGACTGGCTTAATCCCCGGGAGACTGCGGCGGAAAAGGCCAATGCC
>JAOUKJ010000358.1 GCA_029882675.1 Cyclobacteriaceae bacterium | reverse complement strand
TTTTTCAATGCCATCTTTACCGGATCCCAGTCAATCATCTTGCGGTTGAAATAACTCAGGTTGGCAGCCAGTGAAGGTGCCGCAGCGCGTAAACCAAACTCCCCGTTCTGAACTATTTTATGTCCTTCGCGTATACCACGGGCGAAGTTTATCCAGTGATCCACCCTGTTGTCATAGCCTTGTGGCGCAGAATATTCTACGGGAGGAACGTCCAGCCTTTTACGTGCCGAATAGTACTTTTCGTTATAATACTTCACATACTCATCCTGCGTTTCCTGAGGGAAAGTAAACAGGGAATCATAGCCGCCGTAACCCGGTGCCTCGGGGATGGGGTCTTTACTCAGGATAATCCGGTTGCCCAATACCTTTATCGATCCTTCAGATCCAACAAAAGTGACCCCTCCGTCACGATCACCTCCTGCCACAAAGTTCACCCTTGTTGTAAACTGAAATGCAGGATGTCTGTCCGTGGCCGGGTAATCTGCGATGGATACCATCACATCGGGCACATCACGACCGTCTTTCCAGTAACGAAGCCCACCACTGGCATAGATGCGCTCAGGCCCGGTGGATCCCGTAACGAAATGCAGGGCCGAATACAAGTGAACATACAAATCACCGGCTATGCCCGTGCCATAATCCTGGTAATTTCTCCAACGGAAAAAACGTACCGGGTCAAAGGCCACCTTGGGCGCATCACCAATAAAACGATCCCAGTCTATATTGGTCGTGGAAGCATCGCGGGGAATGGAATATTGCCAGGCGCCAAGCGCTGAATGCCGGTCATTGACCGCATCGACCAGCACAAGCTGACCGATGGCCCCGGATTCATATAATTCCTTCACCTTTTGCAGTGTAATTCCGCTGGTCGGATTACTACCTATTTGCAATACGCCTCCATTTTTCTTTTCAGCCCTGATCATAGCTGCCCCTTCTTCGATCTTATGTACCATGGGCTTTTCACAGTATACCGCCTTACCGGCATCCAATGCTGCGATGGTAATATGATCATGCCAGTGGTCGGAAGTAGCTACAAGTACTGCATCCACATCATTGCGGCTTATTAATTCCTTATAATCCCTTGTCGTAAATATATGCTGACCGTATTTTTCCTTAACCTGCTTCAATCGCCCATCATACAAATCACAAGCCGCTACCAGCTCAACACCATTCACTGCCAGGGCCGAATCAATATTAAAGTGGGAAATAATCCCCGCACCTACTACACCCAGCCTGATTTTATCATTCGCTGTAAACTTTTTGTCACTAAATGGGTTTTTGCCGGGAACCAGCAATTGCTTATCCCGCCCCAGGGCCAATCCCGGAACAGCAGCCCCGGCAAGTGCCGTACCAGCCACTTTTTTTATAAACCCCCTTCTTGAGTTTTTAGAAATATCATCCATAATCTTAATATTTAAATAACAAGTGTACTTTTACTAATTTCCTTAAATCCGCTGACGGCTTTAAGGGACATTTAATAATGTTCGAAATATAACAGAATTCTACGTTTTTAATCTAAAGATCACTCACTTATTCAAGTGCACCAAAAATAGTGTATTTTAAATGTTTTCCCGCCCGGAGGCGGGAAAACGCCTTTTTATTTAATGCCTAAAATACGTTTGCGGATTTTAGGCATTAATTTTTCGCAATTAGTAACTTGCGGGTTGAAAAAAACAAGGTAACGTCAAGATGGAAAGAGCCGCCCGCTTATTATATATTACACAAATAATTATCATTCTGTCATTTCTGAATGCTTGCACCCTGTTCCCTGATAAAGACTCCTCAGTCGAAACACACCTGTTTAAGCTCCTCCCTCCTGATTCTACTGGTATTGATTTTAGAAATGACCTGTCCGAAAACGACACCATCAATTACTTTACGTACCCCTATATCTATATGGGGGGCGGGGTATCAATAGGTGATTTAAATAATGACGGGCTGGACGATCTTTACTTTACGGGTAATATGGTTGAAAACCGCCTGTACTTAAATCAGGGCAATCTCAAGTTTAAAGACATCACTGCCCCCTCCGGTACCGGTGGCGACACCCGCTGGGTCACCGGATCGACTATGGCAGATGTAAATGCAGATGGATTATTGGACATTTATGTCAGTGTATCCGGCAAATTTGCCCCCAATAACAACTTATTATTTATCAATGAAGGCCCCAATGAAAAAGGCATTCCCATTTTTACCGAACAGGCCCTGGCCTACGGACTGGATGATCCGGGCATGAGTGTAAACGCCACGTTTTTTGATTACGACCGGGACGGCGATCTGGATGTTTATGTTGCCAATTATCCTGTTGTAAGCTTTAAAACCCCTCCTTCCACCTACCGGTTTATGATGAACCATGTGGAAGGCAAAGACTCCGACCACCTGTTCAGGAACAATGGTGACAACACCTTTACCGATGTCACTCAGGAAGCTGGCCTTTTAACATTCGGTCTGGCGCTTAGTGCAACAGTAGGTGACTTCAACAATGACCAATGGCCCGATCTGTACGTGTCATGTGACTTTGCGACACCTGATTATTTCTTTTTTAATAATGGAGACGGAACATTCACCAACAAAAGTCACGAAACACTTAAACACACTTCACTTTACGGCATGGGGGCCGATGCCGCTGATATTAATAATGATGGCCTCCTGGATTTCATGCAGGTGGATATGACGCCGGAAAATAACCGGCGGGCAAAAGCCAGCATGTCGGGAACTGATCCCTCCGGCTTTTGGCAAAACGTAAACCTGGGACTGCATTTTCAATACATGCAAAACTGCCTGCAGATAAACAACGGCATTTCACCCAACGGGTTTCCTTCATTTAGTGATGTGGCACTGCTCACCGGTACTGCTCATACCGATTGGAGCTGGGCGCCCCTTTTCGCCGATTTTGATAATGACGGATGGAAAGACCTCTACGTAACCAACGGAACCAGACGCGACATCAACAACAAAGATTTTTTTAAAAAATTTGACAAAATACCACGCGACGAAAAGCTGAAAACGGGTTATCTCAAGTATGTTGATATGATTCCTGCCGAAACCATCGACAATTATATGTACAAAAACAATGGGGGCTTATCTTTTCAAAAAGCAAATAAGGAATGGGGCATTTCCTTTAAGGGCTATTCAAATGGGGTGGCCTATGCCGATCTGGACAATGACGGGGACCTGGAACTGGTCATTAACAACATTGACACTACCGCTGCCATTTTCAACAACCTGGTCGTTGAAAAAAATGATGCACACTACCTGAAAATAAAATTTTCTGGCCCGGAACATAATCCTTTTGCGCTTGGGGCAAAAGTCACACTTTACTGCGCCGATCAAATGCAATATCAGGAACATGTGCTCACGCGGGGTTTTCAGTCAAGTGTTGCGCCCGGTTTACATTTCGGACTGGGTGAGGCATCTACCGTAGATCAACTGTTTGTTGAATGGCCGGATGGTAAAAAGCAGGCCCTGCCTCCATTAAGGAGCGACACGACGGTTATTTTAAAGTATACTGACGCTGTTTCACCAAACGAACAACCTTTTTCGGGAGACACTACTTCTTTGCTGTTCTCTGAAATTACAGCAGAAAGTGGCGTTAAATTCACCCATAAAGAAAATCGTTTTAATGACTTCTTTTACCAGGCCCTGTTACCACACAAAATATCACAATTCGGGCCCGGCCTGGCTACCGGAGACTTCAATGGTGACCAGCTGGAGGATTTCTACATAGGCGGGGCCAGTGAGCAACCCGGAGTACTGCACCTGCAATTAAATGATGGCACTTTCCAGCCTGTTTCCGGGCCCTGGGCTGAAGACTCCGTCATGGAAGACATGGGGGCTCTCGTCTTTGATGCAAATAACGACGGGCATAACGATTTGTATGTGGTGAGTGGAGGAAATGCCTTTATTCAAGGCACAAAAAACCTACAAGATCGTTTGTATCTCAATCAGGGCAACGGCAACTTCATCAAAAGTGACGCACTCCCTGATTTACGAAACAGTGGTTCAGTAGTCGTTCCCGGCGATTTTGATGACGATGGCGACACGGACCTTTTTGTAGGGGGGCGAATTACACCACAAAATTACCCCGTGGCACCAAAAAGCACCATTTTACGAAATGATTCGGGGCCATCAGGGGTGAAATTTACGGATGTTACACAAATTATGGCACCATTTCTGAACCAGGCCGGTATGGTCACCTCTGCTGCATGGATTGATTTCGATGGCGATCACATAAAAGACCTGGTTATCGCCGGGGAGTGGATGCCCATTACCTTTATCAAAAACCATGGCGATGAGTTTGAAGACATCACTGCAGACATGGGATTTGAGCAATCGAACGGATGGTGGTTTAGCCTGGTGGCAAATGACTTTGACCATGATGGCGATACGGATTTGGTACTCGGAAACCTGGGGCGGAACTACAGGTACCAGGCCTCAAAAGAAGCACCCTTTGAAATTTATGTCAATGACTACGACAGAAATGGAAAGACAGACCTGGTTCTGGGATATCATAATGAAGGTAAACGCTATCCTGTAAAGGGCATGGATAAATCAATAGCGCAAATTCCCACCATTAGCGGGCGGTATCAATCTTATGATGCCTTTGCCCTGGCCACCCTTGAAGACATTTATTCCGAACAAGCTTTAAATTCTTCCATCCATTATAGTGTGTATGATTTTAGTAGTTGTTATCTGGAAAACAAAGGTAACGGGCAGTTTGAAAGA
>JAOUKJ010000580.1 GCA_029882675.1 Cyclobacteriaceae bacterium | reverse complement strand
TTATTGTAAAACCAATCCGGCCCGGCCTTGACTTATGTTATGGCCGGGCAGTCCTGCCCCGGCCAGCGGTCGGCGGGATACCGTATGTGAGGATGAGGTCACTTTTTTGAAAGCAGCCCTACAGCCGTTGCGAGGGCTATATGCCCCGCAAAAACTACAAGGCCCCTTTCTGAAAACTGAAATCACACAAGCATACTCAACGTGGCCCCGCCGGGGCAGGATGGAAAGGTTGATTGAGGAGATGTTAGATTTTAGACGATAGATTTTAGACTATAGACAATAGATTACAGATTGACTGACATTTGATGTAATCAGTTTGAAAAAATATAAAATTAAAATAATGAAAAAGATCCGAATTAATACGGGAAAAGTAGGTTTGGTATTTCGCCATGGTGACTTCCAAAAGGTAATCACACAGGGGACCCACTGGCTGGGTTTCTTTGATGAAGTGGAGCAGTTTGATATGTCGGAGATGTTCACGCCCAAACAAAGCCTGGATGTACTGTTGAAAGATGAAAAGCTGGACGGGTTGTTGACTGTAGTGGAGGTGGCCGATGACGAGTTGGCGCTGCATTATGAGAACGGCAATATGGTGGGCCTTTTGACACCGGGTCGTTATGCGTTTTGGAAAGGACTGGTTGACTATTCATTCATAAAGGCCGACCTGAGCAAAGTCGAAATTGACGAAAATATTACCAAATTGGTAATGGGCCGGACAGAATTCCTGTCATATGTACGCCTTTTTAACGTTGCTCCTGCTGAAAATGGGATATTGCTTATTGATAATAAAAATGCAGGAATATTAGGGCCTGGATTACACTGTTATTGGAAAAATGCCACTGAGGTTGCTGTGCTTAAAGTAGGTATGCACAAACAACATATGGAAATTTCCGGCCAGGAGATCCTTACACATGACAAGGCCTCCCTGCGGATTTCTTTCTTTGTCCAGTATCAGGTTGTGGATATCGAAAAGGCCCTGTTGGATAACGACAACCACGAAAAACAGTTGTACGTTCTGGCGCAATTGGCCTTGCGCGAATACATTGGTGCCCTGGAATTAGACGCTTTACTGGGTAATAAAGAAGGGGTGACGGAGTATGTGATGATCGCCCTGAAGGACAAGGCGGCAGGCCTGGGGGTGGAGACCATCCACTGTGGGGTAAGGGACATCATCCTGCCAGGCGATATGAAGGAGATTATGAACAAGGTGCTGGTGGCCCAAAAGGAAGCGCAGGCCAATGTCATCACCCGCAGGGAAGAAACAGCCTCCACGCGCAGTTTGTTGAATACAGCCAAACTGATGGAAGAAAATGAGATGCTGTTCAAGTTGAAGGAGATGGAATATGTGGAGAAAATATCGGATAAAATAGGCCAGATCACCGTTTCCGGCAACGGTCAGGTACTGGATCAGCTGAAAGCGTTGTTTTCAACGGGGAAGTAGAAAGGGAAGAGGGTGCCTCAAAAGTTTAAAACATTTTGAGCCACTTGCGGAAACACCATAGAAATATTGATTGTTTTATGAGATTTCAGGTGGCTCAAACACTTTTGAGGCAGCCTCTTCCCTGCCTGTACTGCGTTACGGCAGGCAGGCCTGGCCGACTGCACTACTAGATATCATCGGTGGTCAGGCGGGCTAATATATAACTTTGGAGCATTGGGAAAGACCATCTTTACCTTTCAGTACTGTCCTCCGAAGGGTCAACGATTTTATTGGGGCAACTTAATATAGTGATACTCCATTTTTTTGAGCACTAAATCGGTGTAAATTTGAACAACCCTTCAGCCTACCAGCAGCTTCCCTTGTTAGGGAAGCAAGTTACCCCTTGTACTATTGAGGTGTATGGCGGCCATTCCCCTCCTTATCAAAGGAGGGGTGCCCGCTCCGATTCTCGGAGGGCGGGGTGGTTAGTTTACAACCTGCCCTTAGACAAAAGGGAGGACGTCATTCCCGTGAAGAAGGGAATCTATGGCCACAAAGTACCTGACAGTGGATCCACTCTGGTTTATGCAAAACGCCCGGCCAGCGGGTGTACTAAACCGGGTGGGTGTGTGATGGATTCCGTTCCGACTGGTCGGAACACAGCCGCATCTGCCTGCCCTTCGGAATGACAGTATAGGGGAATAGGGCGTACCCACCCTTTGTGCCGGTGTATTATATCGGGTGGTTCCTTTTTCCACCGGTAGAGGCAGCTTCGGGGGATGGTGTTAAGTAGGTTGGAAGGAACTGCTTGGACACAATCCAGGCGGATGAGATGATCCGACAGATCGGAAAAGGGCGGTGTCGTAGTCATAGGAGAGCGATTAACAATTATTTTCCAAATAAAGTTTACATTACCAATGTTCGGAAATAAAGATAAAAGATTAAAACAATGGAACAGATAAAGTTAACGGGACATGATCTGCTGAATGCTGGTTTCCCGGAAGGGAAGGTGATCGGTGTGATGTTGCGCGTGCTGGAAGCGCATTATTCGGAAATATGTCCGCAGGAACAACTGGAGCTGATGCGACAAGTGTTCCTGTTGCCCGAAGATTTTGAAAATGATAAAAAACTGGGCCCGATAGCAGTGGCCTTGATCAAAAAGAAGGAGAAAGACGCTTTTAACCTTTCCGAGCGCCCGAAAGACTATTCTGTTTACGGGGCCGAAGGGATAGAACCAGGGGCCATCCGCCAGATGCGGGTGGCCATGCGATTGCCTGTGACCCATAGCGGGGCGCTGATGCCCGATGCCCACGAAGGGTATGGCCTGCCCATAGGAGGGGTGATGGCCACAAACAATGCCGTAGTGCCTTATGCAGTAGGCGTGGACATCGGGTGTCGGATGTGCCTTTCCGTGTATGATATACCGGGCAAGTTTCTGGATGCTAATACGGAGAAACTGAAA
>JAOUKJ010000020.1 GCA_029882675.1 Cyclobacteriaceae bacterium | reverse complement strand
GTCCTTTTATACCTTTAAGCAAATGATTCTTCAAACCAACAGACTTTCACTTGTATTCTGAGCAACCATCCATTGAAATATTCAATATCAGAATAGACACGCCTGTCACTGCATTGACTGACCTTTTTATCACGGCCGTATGTTGGTATGCTTTTTTTCAACTGCGGAAAATGCCGGGCAGCCATAAGGTTAAACGATACCTTGAAATTTATTTTTTAAGTATGGGTTTTGCTACAGCGGTGGGCGGATTGCTGGGACATGCCTTTCTTTATTATTTTTCTTTTGCATGGAAGCTGCCGGGATGGTTTACAAGTATGGTGTCTATTGCTGTGCTGGAACGGGCTTGTATCCTTCAGGCAAGAAGATTTATCCGGCCGGGTGTTGCCCGTTTTTTTATCTGGCTGAATATTATCGAACTGTTGACCTTTATGTTTATCAGTTTTTCCACCCTTAATTTCATATATGTGGAGGTGCATACGGCCTATGGGCTGGGAGTCGTGGTCTTTAGTTTAAGTATTTATTTGTACAGGCAGACGGGCAATCCGGGAAATAAACTGTTTATTGTAGCAGTGGTGGTGTCATCCTTTGCAGGTATATTTTTTATTGGAAAAATAGGGCTTGGAATATGGTTTAATCATTATGATATCAGTCATTGTTTTATGACCATCAGTGCCTGGATATTTTATCTTGGTTCAAAAAAAATTATTACTAATTTAGGGCCGGGTAAATTGTATGATTAGATTATAAAATTTCCTGCTTATTAACGCCAAAACACAAGACTCATGAACAGGATTATTGCTTTTTCGCTTTTTATATCGCTTTTTATTTTCAGTTGTCAGTCTGGTGAAACCAAACTGGAAAAGAATTTCTATAAGACCTGGTCACATTACCTGGGCGATCCTGCCAGAACGCATTACTCTTCACTCGATCAGATCAACAAAGAAAATGTTGGTCAGCTTGAGGTGGCCTGGGAATACAAAACAGGAGATGCTGCAAAAAACACAGTTATCCAGACCAATCCCCTGATTGCTGATGGGATGGTCTATGGGGTATCGCCGGCACTGAAAGTATTTGCCCTGGATGCCCGCACAGGTGAAGAGATATGGTCTGAAAAGCCCCTGGAACAGGGGGGCGTGGCCCGTGGGTTAATGCGGTGGACAGATGGTACGGATACCCGGATATTGGTGGGGCTACGTCAGTATGTAGCCGCGTTTGATGCAAAAACCGGAGAGCTTGTAAAGGGTTTTGGGGAAAATGGATTGCTGGATTTGAAAAAAGGTTTTGACCGGGACGTGAGTGAAGTTTCACTGGAAGCGACATCGCCAGGCGTGATATATAAAGATCTGCTGATCCAGGGTTTTCTGACCAGTGAGGGATTACCCGCCGTACCAGGTGATATCCGTGCTTTTGATGTGCGCACCGGTGCGCTAAAATGGACTTTTCATACCATACCCCGCCCGGGCGAATACGGCTATGAGACCTTCCCCGAAAATGCCTGGTTATATACCGGTGGGGCCAACAACTGGTGCGGTATGACCCTGGACGATGAAAGGGGGATTGTTTTTGTGCCCACAGGTTCAGCTGCTTTTGATTTCTGGGGAGGAGACCGTAAGGGCGATAACCTGTTTGCTAATAGCCTGATCGCGCTTGATGCCAATACCGGTGAGCGAATATGGCATTATCAGACAGTGAAGCATGATATCTGGGACAGGGATCTGCCCACACCGCCCACATTGGTTACAGTAGAACGCGATGGAAAACAAATAGATGCAGTGGCCCAACCTACTAAATCGGGATTTGTTTTTTTATTTAACAGGGAGACCGGAGAACCTTTGTTTCCCATTGAGGAAAAGGAATATCCGCCATCTGACCTTTATGAAGAACATACGGCATCTACACAGCCTTTACCACTTAAGCCGGAACCTTTTTCAAGGCAAAGGCTGGATGAAGGTGATATTAATGATTTTTCCAAAGATAAAGATTCACTGTTGGCCGTATTGCGCCAATCCAGGAGCGATGGACAGTTTGTTCCTCCCTCTACAGAAGGAACCGTGATCTTTCCCGGTTTTGATGGAGGGGCCGAATGGGGTGGGTCAGGTTATGACCCCAACAGCAATATACTATATGTCAATGCCAATGAAATGCCCTGGGTGCTCACGATGCTCGATATCAGGGGACAGGGCGGGAAATCACTTTACGATCAGGGCAAAAAAGTGTATCGGAATTACTGTATGATCTGTCATGGGGCAGAGTTGCAGGGAACCCAGTTTCATGGCAATGCCCTGCCTTTGATAGACTTGAAGAGCAGGCTTTCACCTGACTCTGTCCATAATATCCTTGAAAAGGGAAGAAATACCATGCCTTCTTTTGGTTTTATAACAGAAGCTGAACGTACGGCAGTGATTGGTTTCCTGATGGAAGATACCGTGTCAGTGGCCTTGGAAGGTGTGGAAAATGTAATTACCCTGCCCTACAGCCATACAGGGTATATCCGCTTTGTGGATAGTGAAGGATATCCTGCTGTGAAGCCACCATGGGGAACACTCAATGCTATAGATCTCAATTCCGGGGAAATCAAATGGAAGGTGCCACTGGGCGAATTTGAAGAGCTTACGGCTAAAGGGATTCCAAAAACAGGGATGGAGAATTATGGCGGTCCGGTGGTGACAGCCGGTGGTCTTGTTTTTATAGCGGCTACCAAAGACAAGTATTTACGCGCCTTTGATAAAGACACCGGTGAAGAGGTCTGGAGGTATAAATTGCCATTTGCCTCACTGGCCACCCCGGCCACTTATGAGGTGGGTGGAAAGCAATACCTGGTACTGGCCTCAGGAGGTGGAAAGAACACCAAAGAGCGGGGCGATGTGTATATGGCGTTTGCTTTGCCTGATAAGGAGTAAGCGGATTAAGGGTGGAACTGTGGAACTGTGGAACTGTGGAATTGTGTGGCGGGTAAATCGTTTATCCCAAAGGCAGTATCAATGGGTGGTGTTTTGCTTCTTGTGTTTCCTCTAGATTCTAATCATCAAACCTGGGATTAACAAAATTGCTCAGTTTGGATCCAAACCGGTAGCTGAGGCCAAAATGAGCATTGATGTCATAGCCTGATTCCAGTTGCTTGCGGCGGGTGAGAACTTCGGCCTCGGTGGCGCCCCCTTTTCTCAGGTTGAACTGGTCGTGAATAAGTCCACCATAAAAATATGTATTGAAGGACAAACCGCCTGTGATTCTGACTTCAATATCCGAGTAGGCGCTGAGCCTGTAATACTTCCAGTCATGGAAATAATTGTGATACTCAATACCCGTACGTATGTTGCCCCATTTTTGAATAAACCGCAGGTTGATAGCCACGTTATGTCTTGCCAGAATTTCATCTTTTTTCTCATAGATGGTGCTGTCGATGTAGGCGAAACTTTCAGCGCCTACGCTATAATTTAGTGTGAAAAACCTGTTGTTTACCTCCTGATAAGGAAAGATGCTGTACTCTATACCGGGAAAAAGAGAAATTCTGCTTTTGTAATTGGAAAAGGTATCATTTCTGAAATGTGCCGTATAGCCTGCAGACCAGTGATCATTCAGGCTTTTTACATATTGATGAAAAACATTATGACGGTCATTTGTTACGATATCATGTACAATAGCCCCATTATCATCTTCGTAATCATAACGCGAACTATTTTGGCCTCCATAATAGTAAAACCTCAACTTTGATTCATCGGTTATCCGGTTGATTGAAAAATTACCATTGAGCCGGTATGATTTGTAGACTTTATCTGCATTGACCGAACCATTACCACCTATCCGGAAAACCCAGAAATTCCATTTGTCATCCGTAGGTTCTTCTTCTTCGGTATTTTCTCCATTGCTTTTCATGGAAATATTTATTGCAGACACTTTATTCGTTTTGGCTATCCATGGGCCCAGGCCAAGCTTAAGGTATTTTAGCATTTCGTCCCGGCGTTCGAAGTCAGTCGCATTAGGCCCTGTGTTGAAATGCAAGGTGTCGGTGGTTCCGGTAAAATCATTTTGACCATAAAAAATCATTTGGTATTGCCGTCCCTGATCTCCTGTCCGCTGAGAAGTGATCAGGATATGCACATCAGACGAAACACGATCCATCAGAAAATCAATGATATTTATTTCTGTCTTGATATAAGGCAT
This sequence comes from Cyclobacteriaceae bacterium, assembly GCA_029882675.1. Lineage (GTDB taxonomy): Bacteria > Bacteroidota > Bacteroidia > Cytophagales > Cyclobacteriaceae > JAOUKJ01. Next base: position 13,933 of record JAOUKJ010000020.1, on the reverse strand, counting down.
ATCGCAACGTGTGTCGCTACAGTCTATAAATACCTTGAGACGCCCGTTTCCTGATTGAGAAGCTGCATTTAAAATAATTATAAAAAATAAAAATACGCTTATTGTTAACTGTTTTTTCATGTCTATAGGTAAAAATTTCAGTAGTTGGTACCTTGAAAGCAAGTAACTATATTATTCATGAAAGGTTACCTTAAAATTGATAAAACATTTATCTTTTTATTTAACAGGTAAATAATGATTATGTATGAAAGGTGAAGCTGTTTTTATTATGTGTTAAATGATGTAAAGCATTGGTGAAGTTGATAAAGATGAGCTTTTGAGTTGTGTAGGTTTTTGTATTTGAGTAACTTTAAGAGCAATATAAATGATAACTATAGCAACAAAGTATGCTGATGAAAATTAGAATGGGATTTGTGTTGTTTTTTTTTAGTCTTTTGTTTAGCTGTGACCTTTCCGGGCAGATCATCAATGTGACTCGCGAAGGCATTGAAATTGCCGATGTAAGTGGATTGAATAAGGATATTGACTATACAGAGATAAAGGGGACTCCCTATTATCATAATGATTACAAACGCGGCAAAGTCCTTTTCAGAAATGGTGAGGAACAAAATTTCCTCATGCGTTATAATATTTATCAGGATGTTATTGAGTATCAGCAGGATGAGTCATTTTTATTGTTGGGCTGGAGTGAGTTTTACGAGGCCATCATCATAGATGGTGAAAAATTTGTTATGCGTTATTTTAAGGATGGACCTGAAACAAACCGGGGCTATTTTGTTCAATTGACAGATAGTGGTTTGCAGGTATATAAAAGAATGCAGGTCGGATACCGGGATGAGAGTGATCGCGATAGCGGGTATGAAATTAAAAGAAACAGGGCCTGTGTGCGAAGCAAAGACCTGTACTATATGGCCATTGGAAAGGATATTCTGAAAGTATTCACGGGATCAAAGAATAGTCTGAAGCAGTTTGTTGCCCAGGATGCAGACAGAATTTTTAAGTATGCCAAAAAGAATAAACTCAACCTTAAAAAAGAGGAAGATCTGGTGGCTCTCATGGAACTTTACAGGCAAGGAGAACTTTAATCCCGAATTCAAAAATGATATTATTCATCGCGGGCATTGAGCGCGGTCATAGTATGTTTTTATAATAAAGATTATATTAATGTACTTAATAAAACAACTGAAAAATGAAAGTTGGTCTGACCCGGGAAGATGCCCTGAAGTATCATAGTCAGGGGCAACCGGGAAAAATAGAGGTGGTTCCTACCAAGATATTGAGTTCTCAACGCGACCTGGCCCTGGCCTATTCTCCCGGTGTGGCCGAGCCTTGCCTTGATATCAGGGATGATGAAGATAACAGTTATCTGTATACATCAAGAGGTAACCTGGTAGCCGTGATTAGTGATGGTACGGCCGTCCTGGGATTGGGAAACATTGGTGCAGTAGCCTCTAAACCGGTTATGGAAGGTAAAGGGGTCTTGTTTAAAAAATTTGCAGGGATAGATGTGTTTGATATTGAAGTCAACTCCAACAGCCCAGCCGATTTGATACATATTGTAAAATCACTGGAGCCTACATTCGGAGGCATTAACCTCGAAGACATCAAAGCGCCGGAGTGTTTTGAAGTAGAGGATACCCTGAAAAAACAGCTAAAAATACCCGTGATGCATGATGACCAACACGGTACGGCCATCATTACCGGAGCGGCATTGCTCAATGCACTGGAACTGGCCGGTAAGAAAATCGGCAGCATCAAAATGGTGGCATGTGGGGCCGGGGCCTCCGGGATCACCTGCGCCCGCCTGATGGTGAAGCTGGGAGTGAAGAAAGAAAATATCATTATGACCGATAGCAAAGGGGTCATTAGAAAAGACCGGAAAATGCTGGATCCCAACAAAGCTGAATTTGCGACTGACATTGATATTCACACCGTACAGGAGGCCATACAGGGTGCAGACTTTTTCCTGGGTTTGTCAAAAGGCAATTTGCTCACCAAAAAAGATCTCCAGTCCATGGCCGCCGATCCCATTGTCTTTGCACTGGCTAATCCGGATCCGGAGATATCCTATGCCGAAGCCATGGCTGCGCGAGATGACGTAATTATGGCCACCGGACGATCAGATAACCCCAACCAGGTGAATAATGTCCTGGGATTTCCTTATATCTTTCGGGGAGCACTGGATGTTAGGGCCACGGCCATCAACGAAGAAATGAAGCTGGCAGCGGTAAAGGCCCTGGCGGCCCTGACCAAAGAGCCGGTATCTGACTTCGTGCTCAAAGCGTACGGTGAGAAAAATATCGTGTTTGGCAGGAATTACCTGATCCCCAAGCCCATGGATCCCCGGCTGATCACCTCGATATCACCTGCAGTGGCCCGGGCAGCCATGGAGTCAGGAGTGGCACGAAAACAAATAACCGACTGGGAACAATACGAAATAGAACTCCAGAAACGCATTGGTATAGACCAGACACTGATTCATAACATCATCTCCCGATCCAAACGCAACCCGAAAAGAGTTGTTTTTACCGAAGCGGAGAATTTCAAAATCCTGGAAGCAGTCCAGATCATTCAGCACGAGGAAATAGCCATCCCTATACTGCTGGGCGATGAAGATAAAATACGGGGAATTGAAAAGGAATATAACCTGGATATAGGCGGTTGTAAAATTGTAAGTCCGCTAAAAGAAGAAAGACTCAGGCAGGAATATGGGGAGGCGTTGTATGAAAAAAGGAAGCGCCGTGGCTTGCAGCTCAATGAGGCCATTGACCTGATGATCGATAAAGACTATTTTGGGGCGATGATGGTAGGTTTGGGTGATGCCGATGCGCTGATATCAGGTATCAGCAAGCATTACTCCAAAACCATTGATACGGCCATAGAGGTATTGGGCAATCCCGTCCGACCCAATCTGGTGGCCGGAATGTATATCCTGAACACCAAAAAGGGGACTTTGTTTTTTTCCGACACCACAGTCAATGTAAACCCAACCGTCGATGAATTGGTGAAGATTATTGAATATACAGCCACTGCTGCCCGGTTCTTTCATGTTGAGCCGAGAATAGCCGTTCTGTCGTATTCCAATTTCGGTTCTTCGGAAGGGGAGGTGCCCCGGAAGGCCAGGGAGGCCGTAAACAAGGCCAGGCATAAATTCCCTGAGCTGATCATTGATGGGGATATTCAGGCCAACATAGCAATGGATGCTGAGCTACAGCAGCAAAATTTCCCATTTAGTCACCTGGCTGAAAAAGGGGCCAATACTTTTATTTTCCCCAACCTGGCCAGTGGTAATATCGCCTACAAGTTCCTGATGGAACTGGGTGGTGTAGAGGCTATTGGACCTGTTCTGCTGGGGATCAGCAAACCGGTACATGTATTGCAGGTGGGCAGCTCTGTGCGTGATATCGTGAATATGGTGGCTATCGCAGTGGTAGATGCCCAGACCGAAGGATCGATGAAACCACCGGTAGAACGCAATCATGATCTGGAGGGGCTGATGGTGGCTATGTAATTAGTGTTGCTCCGAAATTTATGTGTGGTGATTTGTTAGTTTCAAAAAGGCACAGGGATTGAAACCTGTGCCTTTTGTCTGCACCTCCCTCAACGTCACGTTTCTAATAAATATAGCGTATGACCAGATGCGGACGTTGTGGGAAAGAAAGGTGGTCTTTATATTTTTACCCATTGGTCTGATTCGATTGGAAAGGTTGTGATTAACCCGCTGTCTTAAACTGTGATGTTTGTGATGATTATGAGGACTGTGATTTTTAAACGAACTCACACTGAGGGCTGACATATCTATAGCAAAAAGATTTATACCATTGGATTTAGGACAAGACAATCTACTCATAAGGCACTGGAATATATGTTTCACGAGGTGAGTTTTGAAGGGATGCGCTATATAATAGATGCAGATATCAAGAACTATTTTGGGAGTATAGACCACGGTATATTACGGGGTTTTCTTTACCATAGGGTGAAAGATGGGGTGATACGCAAGATGTTGGATAAAGGAGAACAGGCATACAAAACTTAGTGAGCTGATCGGTCAATTGAACGTCAAACTACGAAGCTACTACAATTATTATGGTATTACATTTAACAGCCGAAGCATAGACAAATACTATAAAGTAGTCGAAAGGGCACTGTTCAAGAGGATAAACCGCCGAGGGGACAAGCGAGTTTGGCCATGGAGCAGGTATGATAAACTAATCAATGTTTGGATGCCAACCTTAAAGCCTCGCATTTACCATAGTTACCTTTCATTGAATCCGATTTAGGAGGAACCGGATGCGGGAAAACCGCTCGTGCGGATCTATGAGGTAACGATCCGCTCTACTCGGAAACCATTTTTGAAATTTCTCAAACAAAACACACAGAAAAATGGTGTTTTGTTGCCTGATTGAGGAAATTATGTCGTCTAATCTGTTGTCTGAAAAAACAAAAAACCCCTCAAAAATTAATTTGAGGGGTTTTTGTTGCCCGACTAGGGCTCGAACCTAGACTCTTCTGAACCAAAATCAGACGTGTTGCCAGTTACACCATCGGGCAAAAACCAAACCTTTCCTGATTTGGAGGTGCAAAGCTAGAATTTATTTTTTTTAAATAAAACAGCCTGCTATAAAAATTTTATTGATTTATCTTCTCTCCCACTTCAAGTGCATCCATGTAGCCATCAGCAAAGAATCGATATTTGTCCAGAATGGATATTACGGCATTGCGTAATTGCCTGTTGTTGCTGTACTGGATGGGCCCGTATAAGCTCGTGGCATATCCGTTCCAGATTAATTTCTCTTGTCGCCTGTCGTAAAACTGGATGAGTAAGGTGCCTGACCGCATTTCTATTTTTTTTGCGTTATAATCATTTTCAATGCCGGGCCGTTCAGCCCAGTCTTCAATTTCAGGTTGTTCATAACCATTGAACTTGAGGCTGTCATAATATATTTTGTAGGCGATAAGTAAATTTGGCTTTCGCGTTGTTTGCCGATAGCCCAGAAATTTTAACCTGGCCAGTATTGAGCTTTCAATGACCGGGTTGTACATTGTAGTGTCAATCGCCGCAGTAGGTTGTTGCATCAAATCGAAAGTGCTGTATTTTTTAAACCTTCCACTGTAGCTGTAATCATATTCAACAGGGAGTTCTTTAAAGGAAAGACACCCGGACAGTAAGATAACAAAAGCCAATAAAACATATAACTTTTTCATAAGCCACCGGTTTATACTTCATCTATAACACTTCAGTTATATCAAAGGTTAATTGAAGGTAATGAAAGATTTTCATCTTTGGAATAAATCCGGATTAAAAATTTTTCATAACATCAGATGAAAGGCTAGCTGGTTGCCTGATTCCGTATTGATCACTGATCATTGTTTAATCCTTCCCGGATTATCAGAAATGAAAGCCTTCCAACTTTTGGCTGACATCTGCACTTTCCCCCCCTGAAAATGATGACATAGGGCCACGCCCAAAGCATCTGTCGCATCGAGGAGTTTAGGGATGTCTTTGAAATGCAGTAATTGTTTCAACATGCTGGCCACTTGTTCTTTGGAGGCATTGCCATTACCGGTAACGGCCTGCTTAACTTTCTTTGGGGCGTATTCGGTGATGGGTATATCCCGGTGCAAGGCCGCTGACATGGCTACTCCCTGTGCTCTTCCCAGTTTGAGCATAGATTGTACATTTTTCCCAAAAAAAGGAGCCTCCAGTGCCACCTCGTCCGGGTGGTAATCATCGATGAGGCTAAGTACCCGATCAAATATTTTTTTTAACTTAATAGCATGGTTTGCATATTTTGTAAGGTGTATGACGCCAAACTGCATCAACTCGAGCTTGCTGCCTGTAATTTTTATCACGCCATATCCCATGATACTCGTGCCGGGATCCAGACCCAAAATGATTTTCTCTTGTTTTTGATTAATATTGCCCACGGTGCAATTTAGTGAAATGAAATACCATAAAGAAAATATCCCGTGATAGCCGTATATATTTTATTTGGACTGTATGCTGCATTCATTACTGTGCTGATCTATGGCTGGATGCGCTTGCCCGTACCTTGCCGCAGCGATGTAGATAAATCGGATGACCCATTCATTAGTGTTATTGTTCCGATCCGAAATGAGACAAGCAATATTATCGGTTTACTTCAGGATCTGGAAAAGCAGGACTGTCCCCGCGAAAAATTTGAAGTGCTATTGATCAATGACCACTCTGAAGATGATACCTGTCAGGTGGTCAGGGCGTACGGGAAGAATACGAATTTAAACATCCGGCTAATAGACCTTGTTGAGGTCACCGGTAAAAAGCAGGGCATAACCGCAGGGGTAAAGCAGGCAAAAGGCGGGGTGATCCTTCAAACAGATGGTGATTGCCGGGTAGGAAATCAATGGGTTTTGACCTACATGAGGGCTTTTAGCCAAAGTGAAAAAAAAATGTTTTTTGGGCCGGTTTGTATTCAGCAAAGCAGCTTTTGGGCTGAGTTACAGTCCATTGAATTTGCAAGCCTGGTGGGTACTGGGGCCGCCACTTCTTTTTTTCGCAGGATTACAATGCTCAATGGGGCGAATATGGCTTTCACAAAGGAAGTTTTTAATGAAGTGAACGGTTTTGAAGGAAACCTGGAAGTGCCTTCAGGAGACGATGAATTTCTGGCTGGTAAAATAAATGCACTGTACCCGGGGAGTATTCAGTTTTTAAAAAGACGGGAGGTGGTCGTTGAAACAAAACCCGTTCATTCCGTGGGCAAATGGATCATGCAACGAAAACGTTGGGCGGGCAAATGGAACAAAGGAGGGAATAAGGTTTTCGCATTCTCCCTCTTCTTATTTTATATGACGGTTTTGTTAATGGTTCTTGCTGGAGCTTATGGATGGTTGCCTGTCGGTCTTCTTTTTGTTTTATGGGCAATAAAAGGAGTCGTTGATTCCCTTTTTATAGCAGTAGTTATGCGCTTTATGAAACAACGTGTCAATATTTTTTATTTGGTTTTGTTAGACATTTTATACCCCTTTTATTCCATAATAATTGGAATTCTGTCTAATTTCGGGAAATATTCCTGGAAAGGAAGAGAATACGATATTTAGGGTAATGAGTAAACTTTCAAATAAAAATAAGTTAAAGTTAAGGGAGCTTGAGCTAAACAGCTTGTTGGAGATCACCCAGGCGATTAATAACAACCTTTCTGAGGAGTCGCTGTACAAGATCTTTCAGTTTACGCTCAGGGGCAACTTGCAATTGAAAAAGCTGGCTCTATATGTCTTGGACGAGCGGTGGGCTTGTAAGGCCAGCTTTGGCACGACTATGAACTGCAACCTGACACCTTTGACGGAAAAACTGCAAACCCTTGAGAAGGCCAGGGAAGTCACCTCTGCTGATGCCCCCTTTGATGAATTTGATTTTATGATACCGGTGTCTCATAAGACTGAATTACTTGCGTTGGTTTTTGTTTCAGGATTAACGGAAGGGCCTGCTGAAGGATCCAATGCCATTAATTTTCTTCAGGCCATCAGCAACATCATGATTGTAGCTATAGAGAATAAAAAGCTGGCCAGAAAGCAATTGTCACAGGAGGCCTTGCGAAAAGAGTTGGAAATAGCCAGTGATGTACAGCAGTTCTTATTTCCTGATGACCTGCCTTATGGCATCAGACTCAAGGTGGAAGCGAGTTATTTGCCCCATGACCGGGTGGGGGGTGATTATTATGATTATATCCCTATTAATAAAAACCAGTTTCTGGTCTGCATTGCTGATGTGTCAGGTAAGGGGATACCTGCGGCACTAATCATGTCCAACTTTCAGGCCTCACTTCATACATTGATCAGACAAACACCCAACCTCACCGAAATTGTGGAAGCACTCAATTTTCAGGTGATGGAAAGTGCGAAAGGTGAGAAGTTTATTACTTTTTTTGCGGCCATTTATGACCACACCCTTAAAACCATGGTCTATGTGAATTCCGGACATAATGCGCCTTTCCTTTTACGAAATGGTTCCATAGAATGTCTCGATGAAGGATCTACCGTTTTAGGGGCCTTGGATCCACTTCCCTTTATTAATGAGGGTTTTATTACCGACCTGGATGATTTTACCCTCTTTGCCTATACCGATGGCCTGACAGAGACAAGAAATGAAAATGGCGATGAGTATGGCCAGGATAGATTGTTGGATTATTTTAGCCTGAACGGACAAAAAGATTTGCAGGAGATGCATCAGGACATTATCATCTCGCTTGATGATTTTAAGGGCCGGAACAATTATAATGACGATATTACGCTGCTTTCCTGTAAGGTCAACCCCTGATGATGTACGTGCATAAAACCCCTGCTTTTGTTAAAGCACTATTTCCTGCTGTGGTGTGGAGCATGAAAGGGGTAATAAACAAGATATATCTCACGTTTGATGATGGGCCGGATCCGGCAATCACACCTGAAATATTGAGTATACTCAAGGAAAAAGAAGTGAAGGCTACTTTTTTTTTGGTTGGAGGTAATGTCGGGAAACAGCCGGAAATAGTAAAGGACATCCTGGAGTCGGGGCATACGGTCGGCAATCATACTTTTTCCCATATGATGGGTTGGAAAAGCAATGCCTCGGCTTATCTCCGGGATACCGACCTCTGTCAGCAAAAGCTGGAAGAACACGGGGTGACAAGAAAATTGTTTCGTCCGCCCTATGGGAAACTGACTCCAGGGCAGTGGAATGGACTAAACAGAAAAGCTTATGAAGTGGTGATGTGGGACGTGCTCTCAGGTGATTTCGATCAGAAACTGTCTGCCGAACATTGCCTGAAGGCCACAACACAAGCGACTGCCGGGGGATCAGTTGTCGTGTTCCATGACAATGCTAAGTTTAAGGAGAAGGTATTGCGCGTGGTTCCGGAGTATATTGACTATTTCCTCGATCGCGAATATTCATTTGAAACATTATGAACTGGATGATCCTTTTATCTTTACCTGTTATTTTTTTAATATGGACTGAAATAGTGGTTTCCATCCTGGTTTTGAGGAAAGAAAAACCCTTGCCTTTCTTAAAGAAGAAAAGAGGTAAAGTCTCTATCCTCATCACCGCAAGAAATGAGGAGAACAATATTGGCCCGTGTTTGGAAAGCCTGAAGATGCAGGATTATGATGATTTTGAAATCCTGGTGGCTGATGATGATTCTGAAGATAAGACCTACGAAATAATACAGTCAACACTTTCAGATAAAATGCAGTGCTTTCGCTATCGTCCAGGCCTTGCGAAAGTGAACCCGAAAGCGATGGCACTGGCTTTTCTGGCCACAAAGGCAAAGGGGGAATACCTGGCCATTGCCGATGCCGATGTTTTGTACCCTTCTACCTGGCTATGTGGCCTGCTGGATGGGCTTGGGGATGGAGGAATTGTTTCAGGAATAACCGGTGTTGAGGGCAGTATGTGGCAGGATATGGAGTGGAAAACTTCCATCAGACGGATGGCCCTGGCTAACAGGCTGGGGATGCTTACCTCCGCTATTGGGAATAATATGTTGGTAAGGCGAAGTGCTTTTGACCGGGCCGGTGGATTTGAAAGTGTAAAATTGAGCCCTACCGAAGACCAGGCCCTTTGTGATAATGTGAAAAAAGAAGGGTACAGGGCCGAAGTGCTGTATAACAATAAGGTACTGGCATATACAAAACCAATTCCACTCACCCTGTTTTTCCATCAGCGTGTGCGGTGGATGAACGGAGTTATGAAGCAACCCCTTTTTGTTCGTTCATTGCTCACCTTGCAGGCATTGGTATTGCCTGTGTTGTTGTTGCTAGGAGGTTGGCATCTCTTATATGCTTCGCTTATATTTGTGAGCTGGCTTCTTGTTAAATCATTAACTGATGGAATATTACAATGGCAGATAGACCGAAAGGTTAGGCCGGTTTATATATTATTGTATAACCTTTGTCTTCCGGTGTTTCATTTAATATTACTGGTGCTTTATTTGATGACCGGTACGCTGGAGTGGAAGGGAAGGAAACTGCCGGCGAAGAAATAAAACTTATAATTCAAGTTATGCTGATTGATACACACGCACATATATACCTTAAACAATTTAAGGAAGATATTGATGAAGTCATGCAAAGGAGCCACGATGAGGGGATACAAAAAATATTAATGCCCAATATAGACGTGACATCGATTGAAGGAATGTTAAACATGGAGGCTGCCTATCCCGGTGTTTGTTATAGCATGATGGGACTGCACCCTTGTTCAGTCGGGGCAGATTTTGAAAAACAATTGGCTACAATTGAAGAATATTTAAATAAAAGGGAATACATCGCTATAGGTGAAATAGGTACTGACCTATACTGGGATAAGACGTATTGGCCCCAACAGCAGGAAGCATTTGTCATCCAGTTGGATTGGGCAAAAACAAGGGAACTCCCGGTAGTCATCCATTGTCGTGATTCGATGGATGAAACCCTTGATATGGTGGAAGCCCGGGTTGACAACAGGCTGACAGGTGTTTTTCATTGTTTTGGCGGTTCATTGGAACAAGCCCGCAGGATTATAGAAATGGGATTTTACCTGGGGATAGGTGGGGTGAGTACATATAAAAACAGCGAGGTAGATCAGGTCGTAAAAACGGTGGGGCTGGATCGGGTAGTTCTGGAAACAGACAGCCCATACCTGGCGCCTGTACCTAAAAGAGGAAAACGAAATGAACCACTGTATGTGAAGTATGTGTGTGAACACCTGGCCAGCATGCTCGAATGTTCCGCAGAAGAAGTGTCCGGGAAAACCACCCTGAATGCCAGGAAATTATTTCATTTATGAAACTGCATGAGTTAAGGATTGATACGGCCTCGCCTGAACAACCGCAGGCGTCCATAATGATTATATACACCGGTGGGACGGCTGGAATGGTTCTTGATAAATCCAAAGCGCTGGTTCCCTTTGATTTCAACCTGATACTGGAGCATATGCCGGTACTCAAGTCCTTTAACTTGTTATTAAAGGTTGTTTCTTTTGATACGCCGGTAGATTCCTCAAATATAAATCCTGAACACTGGAAGTTAATTGCTGAAATTATTCTGCACAATTACCAAACCCATGATGGTTTTGTGGTATTGCACGGTACTGACACCATGGCCTATACGGCATCGGCGTTGAGCTTTATGTTGGAGGGGCTCAACAAACCTGTGATTTTCACCGGCGCCCAGCTACCGGTATCCTCACCACGGTCGGATGCCCATGAAAACCTTGTGACTTCTTTGGAAATCGCTTCTGCCCAAAAGGATGGGCGGCCCATAGTGCCTGAAGTGGCCATTTACTTTGATTATTATTTGTTTCGGGCCAATCGGGCCAAAAAGGTGGAAAGTCAGCATTTTGATGCTTTTAACTCAGAAAACTATCCCACACTGGCTGAAGCAGGCATTGCTATCGAATATAACACAGACCGGATCCTTCCTTTTGTGCCAGGTGACCATTTAAAAGTATCTACTTCGATAGACACAGCAGTGACCATTCTTAAATTGTTTCCGGGCATGAGCAAGACGACTGTGGAAAGTGTTTTGTCAACGCCGGGACTAAAAGGAGTGGTAATGGAGACCTTTGGGGCCGGCAATGCGCCCACCACCCCCTGGTTGGTCGACTGTTTAAGCCGTGCAATTGATGCCGGAATAATAATATTTAATGTTTCTCAATGCCCGGGTGGAAAAGTTTCACAGGGAAGATATGAAACAAGTAAAATATTGGATATGATAGGCGTAATAGGGGGAAATGACATCACTTTGGAAGCTGCAATCACTAAAATGATGTATTTATTGGGAACTATTAAGTCAAAAAAAGAGGTGAAAAAATTATTATCATTACCTTTGCGCGGTGAAATGGATGACAGAAAATAACGTAATGCTTGCATATAGAAGTTTTTATTGATTTATTTGCGAGCTTATAATTGAAAAGCTGCAGTGTGTTGGAGAGGTGACCGAGTGGTTGAAGGTGCTCGCCTGGAAAGTGAGTGTACTCTTTATTAGGGGTACCGAGGGTTCGAATCCCTCTCTCTCCGCAGTAATTAAATTGAATTGTTACTTTTATTATTTTTGTGATTATTAATACTTAGAGAGGCAAATTTTAAAACTTGAACTATGAAAAAACTACTTGCAATTTTGGCTATTACCGGAATTATGACTTTCGGTTTCTCAACCTTCACGGTTGCACAAGATGCTGCTGACGCTGACACGACCACTGTTGATGCTCAAGCTGACACTTCCACTGTTTCCGAACCAGCCCCCGAACCGGCGGCCAGTACCATTACTGTAGATGAATCTGCTGTAGTAGAAGAAGAAGCACCTGAATCTTTTCAGCAAATTATCAAAACAAAATTTATTGAAGGTGGTGTTGAATGGATGGGACCCGTTCTGGTTTGTTTAATCATTGGCCTGGCCATTGCCATTGAGCGGATCATTACATTGAACATGGCTACAACCAACACAAAGAAATTACTGGCTAAAGTAGAAGACGCATTAGCGACTGGCGGTGTTGAAGGTGCAAAAGAAGTCACTAAAAATACCCGCGGACCTGTAGCGTCTATCTTTACACAAGGCCTGATGAGAATGTCTGAAGGTATTGAAATGGTAGAGAAATCTATAATTTCTTATGGTTCAGTCGAAATGGGTCGCCTGGAAAGAGGCCTGGTTTGGGTTTCACTTTTTATCGCACTGGCTCCCATGCTTGGTTTTACAGGAACGGTAATCGGTATGATTAGCGCCTTTGATGCCATTGAAGCTGCTGGTGATATCTCTCCTCAGATTGTTGCTAACGGTATTAAAACAGCCCTTTTGACTACAGTTGCCGGTCTGTTCGTAGGTATTATTCTACAAGTGTTCTATAACTACCTGGTATCTAAAATCGATGGCCTGGTGAACCAAATGGAAGACGCGTCTATCACCCTTGTTGATATGTTGGTGAAGCACAATCTTTCAAAATAAGTTATTTGGACTTTAAAATATTTAATATATGGATTTTGTAGATATTGGACTTTGGGCAGCTATGATTCTAGTGGTGGTGGCCTCAGCAACGGCTGTTATTATGCCGGTAATAAACTCGCTGGACAACCCAAAATCATTGCTCTACTCACTTGGTGGACTGGTTCTAATAGGATTGATATTCCTTATTGGCTATGGCATTGCAAGTGATGAAGTGACTGCGAAATATATTTCGTATGATGTGACAACGCCAACGATGTCTAAACTCATTGGTGGTGGCTTGGAAACTACGTATATGCTCCTTACGATAGCATGTATCGGTATTGTGTTTTCGGAAGTTTATAAAGCTTTGAAGTAAAACGTTATGATGCAGAAAAAGGAAAGAGACACACCGGAAATTAATTCAAGCTCGATGGCTGATATTGCCTTCCTGCTGTTGATATTCTTTCTGGTAACAACAACAATTGCAAATGACAGGGGATTGTTCCTTTTATTACCCCCTGATCCTGACCAATTAATAGACCAGGATATAAAGATCCCTGAGCGGAACCTTTTTAAGATCCAGATTAATTCGGAAGATGCACTGCTTGTGGAAAATCAACCCATGACTGATGTTGAGGAATTGAAAGAGATGATTCATGAGTTTATTATGAATCGGGGAGTGGATCCTAATTTGTCGGATTCCCCAAAAGATGCGATCGTTTCATTGAAAACAGACAGGGGTACAACGCAAAAAAGGTTTATCGAAGTGTTAGACCAGATTAAAGGGGCATATCATGATATTTATGCCGAAAGGGCAGGTGTAACGAATAAAAGATGGCGCGAAATTGCTGCCGATCATAAAGATCCCGAGATTGATCGGCTTTATGAAATAGGCAGAGGTGTATTGCCAGACGGGAAACCTGAAATACCAATGAATATATCAATTGCTGAACCGACTAAAATAGGAGGGTAATATGTCTAAATTTAAGAAAAAGGCTAAAACTAAACAGGATATCCC
>JAOUKJ010000357.1 GCA_029882675.1 Cyclobacteriaceae bacterium | reverse complement strand
ATTTCTATGCCAGAATCTGCGAGTTCAGCTAGTTTTCCCAGGAGGCGTAAAAATCCTTTTGGTACGACTTTTCGATATTCAAACCAGAAGTCGAAAACATCGCCCAGGAGAAATATAACCTGGGCGTCATGTTTTATTTCATCGAGCCATTGCACAACCTTTCTTTCCCTTAGAAGGCTACTGTTATTATCAGGAACCCCAAGGTGAAAATCGGAGGCAAAATAAATGCGTTTGTCTTTCTCCAGCCTGATGTTCTCGGAATGCATGCGCTGGATTAAGCTTATTTTTCTTCAGTTGTTTCTTCTTTGGGAGCATCAGTACTTTCTCCCGGTTTTTGTTCCGGAGAAGCACCGGCAGACCCGTTTTCATCGGTGTCTGTGTTCTCATCTGTATCAGTAATTTCCCCATTATCATCAGTGTCTTCTTTAGCCTTACCGTTGGTAAAGGCCTCGTAGGAAGTCTGGTGCTCGAAAGGTCTTTTGCCAATCAGGCGTTCAAGATCATTCTGGAAAATAATTTCTTTTTCGAGAAGTTCCTTTGCGACAATTTCCAGCTCAGGTTGATGCTTTAGCAAAAGATTTTTGGTGCTTTTATATGTTTCGTCAATTAGCTTTTTGACTTCGATGTCTATTTTTTCTGCTGTTGCTTCAGAGTATGGTTTGTTGAAAGCGTAGTCAGATTGCTTGGAATCAAAAAACGAAATGTGTCCTATTTCTTCATTCATCCCATATATTGTAACAATACTATACGCCATTTTAGTGACCCTTTCGAGGTCGCTCAAAGCACCAGTTGAGATCTTTTTAAAGGTAATTTCCTCAGCCGCACGGCCTCCCAAAGCCATACTCATTTCATCGACCAGTTGCTCTGTCTGATAAAGAAACTGCTCTTTGGGCAGGTATTGCGCGTAGCCTAAGGCGGCTATACCCCGGGGAACAATACTTACTTTTACAAGTGGGTCTGCATGTTCAAGAAACCAACCAGCAATAGCATGGCCTGCTTCGTGGTAGGCAACAATCTCTTTCTCCTCGGGGGAAATGATTTTGTTCTTTTTCTCCAGTCCGCCAATAACGCGGTCTATAGCATCGTGAAAATCATCCATTTCCACTGCCTTTTTATCTTTTCTTGCGGCAATCAATGCAGCTTCATTACAGACATTGGCTATTTCGGCACCTGCAAAACCGGGTGTTTGTGCCGCCAGTTTTCTGGAGTCTACCTCCTTAGACATTTTCAGGGGTTTTAAGTGTACCTGAAAAATAGCTTCCCGACCTACGATGTCCGGCTTGTCGATGCTTATCTGTCTGTCGAAACGACCTGGTCTGAGCAGGGCCTGATCCAGTACGTCCGGTCGGTTTGTAGCGGCCAAAATTATAACCCCTGAGTCTGTAGCAAATCCGTCCATTTCCACAAGCAATGAGTTGAGGGTGTTTTCTCTTTCATCATTGGATCCGGGCATTTGTCCTCTGCCACGAGAACGGCCAATGGCATCTATTTCATCAATAAAAACAATACATGGGGCTTTTTCCTTTGCTTGCTTAAAGAGGTCACGTACACGAGCTGCACCCACACCAACAAACATTTCCACAAAATCAGATCCGGAAAGCGTAAAGAAAGGGACAGCAGCTTCACCAGCTACAGCCTTGGCCAACAAAGTTTTTCCCGTACCGGGAGGGCCAACAAGCAAAGCACCTTTGGGAATTTTTCCTCCCAATTTGGTGAATTTTCCGGGATTTTTCAGGAAGTCTACAATTTCCTTCACTTCTTCTTTGGCCTCATCGAGTCCGGCTACGTCTTTAAAAGTAATCTTTACTTTGTTTTCTGCATCGAACAGGGCAGCTTTTGATTTGCCAATATTGAAAATCTGTCCGCCCGGACCACCCCCGCCGGTCATACGTCGCATAAGGAACCAGAATCCAAAAAGCAACAGAAACAAGAATCCCCAGTTGAACAGGTGGCCTACGTAGTCCGTTCTTTCCCTGGTGTCGAAGGTTACCTTATATTCTTCGGGTAATTGTTGATTGATATCCCTGTATTTATCAACATCACTGATCAGGATATTAAGTTTACAGTGTGGGCCACCCTCCACGCCAAAAGAATTTTCTTTTTTGAAACGTTCGTATTTGCTGTTTTGTAATGATTGTGGTTTTATATGGACTTCCAGCTCAGCGCCGATTTTATTATCATTATCATATAAAAAAACGAGTTTTTCCACGTCGCCACTCTGTAGCATCTCTTCAAGCTTTGTAGCTGTGATCACGGGTAGTTCACCACCTTTATTAAAAAAGGTGACCATAAACACCATCCCGATCAATGCGGCAATGATCCATATTTGAAAGCCTGGCTTTTGAGGTTTTCCTATTGGGTTCTTTTTGTTTTCGTCAGGCATCTATTCTAAAGTTGTCAAAGTTTAATTAACGGTATTTTTATCCAAAGGTTTGTTAGTCTGGAGTTACTAACTCAATTTTTGCATCTCCCCAAAGAGTTTCCAGTCCGTAATATTGTCGTTTGTCCTGTTTAAAGATATGTGCAACAACACTTACGTAGTCCAGCAAAACCCATTCTTTATTATTCTTGCCTTCGTGGTGCCATGGGTTTTCCTTTAACTCCTTATATACCTCCTCATCAATGGAATCGGCAATGGCATCGAGTTGAGTATCGGAATTTCCTGAACAGATAACAAAATAATCGGCTACTGCGTTTTGAATTTCCCTAAGATCCAGAACAGCAACATCGAAAGCTTTTTTCTCCAGCATACCTTTTACCACCAACTTGCTCAGTTTTTCTGAAGAAGATGTTCCTTTTTTCTTAGTCATTCAGTTATTTTTGGATTTCAATTACAAATTTACGAATTACTTTGTATAAAATTCTTGCCAATACCACATTTCTTGGAAAGTCAGTCATATATCTGCCATCTTGTCACTCTACAAATGCCTATGCGTCTGATTTGGTAGGGAAAGGGGTAGCAGAAAACGGATTTATTGTCATAACAGATCATCAAACCCGGGGAAAGGGGCAGCAGGGAAATGTCTGGGAAGCCGAGCCTGATAGGAATCTTACTTTTTCATTTGTATTACAACCGGAAAATTTGCCGGCGAATAAGCAGTTTGACCTGAACATGTTTACTACCCTGGGTATTCTGGATTTCCTGAAGGGGTATCAAAATATCTCAGTGAAGATCAAATGGCCGAATGACATTTATTATCACAATCAAAAAATATGCGGAATATTAATTGCCAATATGGTATCGGGTAAGATGATTACGGATTCTGTAATAGGTATAGGTTTAAATGTTAACCAAAGGATTTTCTCAGTACCTGAGGCTGTTTCCATGTATATGATCACCGGTCGTGAATATAAATTACCTGTGATTTTGGAAGGCCTGGTACTTTGTATTGAAAAACGAATATTACAATACCTGAAAGGAGGAGATTTAAGAGCCGATTATCTCAATAATCTTTTTGGATTGAACGAGAAAAGGAAATTTATGAGGGTAAAAACAGGGGAAGTTTTTATAGGTCAAATAAAGGGAATTGATCAGGCAGGCAGGTTAAGGGTAGTGGAGAATAATGTTGAACATACCTTTGATTTTCAGGAAATAAAATTCCTGAATATAGACCTCTAGGAGATTATTCCGAATAAAAAGACAGATAAATTAGATTTTGTAATTACTCCTCATTATTTTTCTTACGGAAAAGAAAAGTGGTTTATGGTAAGCGCAAAAACAGTGACAAAAAAAGAAAGTGATAAAGGTGAGAAACAAGACTATGGTCACTCATTGTTGGTCGAAATAGCCTGGGAAGTATGTAATCAGGTGGGAGGGATTTATACGGTGATTCGTTCAAAGGTGCCTTCGGTTACACGCAAAAAAAAAGACGATTATCTCCTGATAGGCCCATTACTTAATCAGGATGTGTCAGCAGAGTTCGAGGATATTTCCAGGCCCTTGCAATATGGTATATATGGAAAGGCGGTAAAAACCATGCGTGCTAAAGGATACGAAGTGCGTTTTGGGAGGTGGTTAGTCACCGGTCGGCCATTGGTGATTTTAATCAATCCGTTACAGGGATTTGAACAGTTACAGACAATAAAGGATCATTTGTATAAAGACCACGGTATTGCTCATCGAAATCAGGACGACTTATATCATCAGGTTTTGGCTTTTTCTCATCTGGTAACACTGTTTTTTGAAATTCTCAATCGAAAAAACAGGGAAAAAAGACATGTTATTGCGCATTTTCATGAGTGGATGACCGTTGCATCGGTATTTAGCCTGGCTCGGAAACGCTGGCCCTTGAAAACGATATTTACTACCCATGCGACCCTTCTTGGAAGGTATATCGCCATGAATGATAAAGAATTTTATAAAAAACTCCCAAATTATGATTGGGAGAAAGAGGCTGAAAAGTATGATATTCTTGCGGTCACTCAGCTGGAAAGAAAAGGTGCCGAGTGCTGTGATGTTTTTACCACCGTTAGCGAGGTGACTTCCCTGGAGTGCAAACATCTGTTAGGCCGGGAGGCTGATTGGGTTTTGCCAAATGGACTAAACATCAAACGGTTTGCTGCGTATCATGAAGTGCAAAACATGCATCAGGAATTTAAAGAAGAGATCCATGAGTTCGTGATGGGGCACTTTTTTCAGTCATATTCTTTTAATCTGGACAAAACCCTCTATTTTTTCACCAGTGGAAGGTATGAATTTCTCAACAAAGGTTTTGACCTCACGCTGGAGGCGCTTAAGATTTTAAA
>JAOUKJ010000356.1 GCA_029882675.1 Cyclobacteriaceae bacterium | reverse complement strand
TTATTCTGTGCAGGCGGTTTGTAGCGCCTCCAGGGCGGGCCTGCTTACGGGATGCTACCCCAACCGCATCGGTATTTCAGGTGCGCTCGGGCCATCCAACACCCACGGCATCAATGCCGATGAGGTCACTATTGCCGAGATGCTCAAAGTGCAGGGTTATGCAACGGGTATTTTTGGTAAATGGCACCTGGGTCACCTTCAGCCCTTTCTGCCTTTACAGCACGGCTTCGATGAGTACGTAGGTTTACCCTATTCCAACGATATGTGGCCGGTGGATTACGATGGCAAATCACTGGACGATACCCACCACAAAGCACGATACCCGGTTCTTCCCCTTATTGAAGGCAATGAAACCATTGGACATATTGCGGATCTGAAAGACCAGGATGGGCTTACCACCCTTTATACTGAAAAGGCAGTGTCGTTTATTGAGCGAAACAAAGACCACCCCTTCTTTCTCTATATGCCCCATTCCATGCCCCATGTTCCCCTTGGCGTATCAGAAAAGTTTAAAGGAAAGAGTAAGCAGGGCATGTATGGCGATGTGATCATGGAGATGGACTGGTCAGTAGGACAGGTGATGGAAACGTTGGAAAAACATGGCTTGACAGAAAACACACTGGTCATCTTCACTTCCGACAATGGCCCCTGGCTCAATTACGGCAACCACGCGGGTTCTACCGGTGGCCTGCGTGAAGGAAAAGGTACCAGTTATGAAGGGGGGCAGCGCGTACCCAGTATTATGAAATGGCCGGCCGTTATTCCGGCAGGTGTTGCGAATAGTAAACTTTCGGCAACCATTGATATCTTTCCCACCCTGGCAGCCATCACAGGCAGTGAGTTGCCGAAACATAAGATTGATGGTATAAATATACTTCCCCTCCTCAGGGGAGAGGAAGGAGCTAATCCCCGGGATCACCTGTATTACTATTATCGGCGCAACAGCCTGGAGGCGGTTCGAAAAGGCCCTTGGAAACTGGTTTTTGAACACCCTTCACGTTCGTATGAAAATTTATTGCCTGCAAATGAGGGCTGGCCGGGTCCGACAAAACAGGTATCGGCGCCCTATGGCCTTTACGACTTACGCCGTGATCCGGGTGAGCGGTATGATGTACAGGAGGCTAATCCTGAGGTTGTAAAAGAACTGGAAGCACTGGCTAATGTTGCACGAATGGATCTGGGCGATGACCTTCAGGATCAACAAGGCGAGAATGTGCGGCTGGCGGGCTATACCGGATCACCCCCTGTGTGGCGCAGACTGGACAACGAACATCTGGCCATGGCCGGCACTGCCACTTATCAGGAAATGTACAGCGCCAAATTCAGGGTAGGAGAGGAAAAGGCCCTGATTGATGGAAAACTGGGATCCGCCGGGAGCTTGTGGAACAGCTGGCAGGGCTTTGAGGGCAATGATGTAGATGTAACCATCGATTTGGGTAAAAGCCAAAAGGTGGATTCCATTACCGTGAGTTTTTTACAAAGTCAGGGATCGTGGGTGTTTCTCCCAACAAGTGTGGAATACCAGCTTTCTGCCGATGGGCAAAACTTTGAATCAGTTGCAACCTTTGAAAATGTCATTGACCCGGCCAATATTGAGGCGGTAGTGAAAGAGCACGTTGCATCCCTTGAGGGAGTATCTACCCGTTATGTGAGGGTGATCGCTAAAAGCGTTGGAGTTTGTCCGGAAGATCATCCCGGTGCGGGGGAGAAGGCCTGGGTGTTTGTGGATGAGATCGTTGTACGATGAAATTATTTTTAAATTGTACTCCAAAAACAACAATGAGAAAAAAGACGTTCATTATCCTTATCGGTTTTTTAATTCAGTTTGGAGCAACCGCCCAGGAAAAGCTATGCCTCAAGCCTGACAATCTAATAGATGCAGACACCATCACACTGGGAGCGGGTAACCTCAGTGCCGTTTTTGTCAATAACAACGCCTATGGCCCACGCCACCGGGTCGGATATAGTGGTATAGCAGAACTACACCACACTGCTCAGGACTCCTCCCCCTTTGTGCCGGAATATGCGGGCATTAACTATGAGCACGTAATGTCGGGCATAGTGCCGGACGATATTTTCGAACCGCGCCGACCACCCATGTACCTGGCCCGAGACGGTGATGACGGGGTTTTTCTTTATCAAAAACCAACGCCCCAGTCGAAGGTGGAAAGCATCACACACTTCAAACTGGTAGCACCGCATTATATCGATTTTACTTTCCGTTTTGTGATCCACGATATGGCCTATTACCCCCACGATTATGCCGGTATTTTCTGGGCCAGTTATATCGATACCCCAAAAGACAAAAAGATCTATTTCAAAGGAATTGAAGGCAATAACAATGAAGAGAAATGGATCGCCTCATATTCTGAAAGCCATGGTGATAAAAGCACGCATAAAAGCCTGGAGGATAAGCACAACTTTTTCTTTGCTGATGATTTTCCCATTAGCCTGGCCAACCATTTTTCCGATTATCGCTATACCCAGCCGTTCTATTATGGACTCTTTCACAATATGGCCTTTGCCTTTCTCTTTGAATCATCGGAAGGCATCCGTTTCTCCCAGTCACCCACCGGTGGGGGGGAGCACAATCCGGCATGGGACTTTCAGTACCTGGTGCCCGATGTACAACCCGGAAAAGAATATGCCTTCCGTGCCCGGTTTATATACAAGCCCTTTGCCGGTGACATGGACATCCAAAAAGAATTCCAGGAATGGAAAAGGACATTGGATTAACTTGATCTTTCGCTTTATTTTTCTTTCTTTGGCTTTTAAAACCAAATTTAAATTTAACCTTCTACCCATGAAACGGCTGTTATTCCTTTTTTCTTTTATACCTATGGTACTCAATTTAACCCAATGTAATACCCCCGCAAAGGAAGAGCATACCGCCACATACGATATAGTCATTCACGGTGGGCGCGTAATGGATCCCGCCTCTGGTACAGACCGGAAGCTCAACCTTGGCATCACCGGGGGGAAGATCGCAGCCATCAGTGAGGACAGTCTACAGGGCAATAAATCCATTAATGCCGCAGGGCTGGTGGTGGCCCCGGGGTTTATCGACCTGCATGTGCATGAACATACCGATGAAACCTATGGCCTGATGGCCCGTGGGGGGGTCACTTCTGCATTTGAGCTCGAAGTAGGCACAGCCGATGTGCCTGGCTGGTATGCGGAGCGCAACAGCGGGCAGCGCATTAACTACGGTGTGAGTATCGGGCATATTCAGGTGCGTATGAAGGTGATGGGCGATTCCGGCACTTTTGTGCCCAGTGGGCCGGGAGGCAGCCAACCCGCCACGCCGGAGGATATCGCTGAAATGGAACGTCGTATTGAAGAGGGGCTTGCCCAGGGGGCACTGGCTGTTGGTTTTGGGCTGGCATATACCCCCGCAACAAATACTGAAGAGTATGAAGATATGCTGCGGATTGCTGCACGGCATGGTGCCTCCTCGCATATCCATTTACGTGGTGAGCTGGCAGGTGTGAAAGAAGCTATTTCCGGTGCTATTAATACCCGGGCACCCCTGCACATCGTGCACATCAACTCCAGTGGAGGTGCTGAAACAGCCGAGTTTCTCAGTGAGATACAAGCCGCAAGAGATCAGGGTTATGACATCACTACGGAGGCTTATCCCTATGAGGCCGGGATGACAATGATTGAGGCGGCCATGTTTGATGACTGGGAAAGCTGGACAGATGAGAAAATAGGAACGCACCAGTGGGCTGCTACGGGAGAATGGCTCAGCAGGGAAACCTTTGGTAAGTACCGAAAACAACGCGGAGCCATTATTATCCACAGCCGCACAGAAGAGATGACCAATACGGCCATTGAAAGTCCCCTGACTATGATCGCCAGTGATGGTTTTATCATAAACGGCTATGGCCATCCACGTACAGCAGGTAGCTTTGCCAAAGTACTGGGTAAATATGTAAGGGAGAAAAAATCATTTACGCTGATGGATGCTTTGCGAAAAATGACCATAGACCCTGCAGGGAGGTTGGAGGCTTATGTGCCCGCTATGGCCCGCAAAGGTAGAATAACTGCGGGCGCTGATGCCGATATCACTGTTTTCGATCCCGAAAAAGTCATTGACCATGCGACCTATGAGGAACCCATGCTCCCTTCCGGAGGTATACCCTATGTGATTGTAAATGGCACATTGGTAGTCGAAAACGGAGAGTTGGTGGCAGAAGCAAGGCCGGGTATTGCGGTTAGAAACAAGGTGGTAGAGTAGGCCTTTTTTTTAAAGAAAGGGATTGGCGTTTCTGTACCCTTTTCAGAATTTTTTCCGCAGAGATATATAGGCAGTGTCACGATAGTCCTCCCCCTTCTGTCTGGCCTCCTGGTTCTTGACCTGAAACAATCGGGCTATGCTTCTCCATTCTGATTACTCCCACCTCTCTTTCCTGCCGTATACTGGCTGAAAACTAAACGATTATATCCTTTGCTACATAATCCAATTATACTACTTTTGATGTATATACAAATTATATGCAGGAACCCATTTCATTACAGGATAATATAGTGTATCGGCTCGGTGAAGTCCACAATGGTATTCATAAGCTCATCACCGCTATTTTGCGGGAGGAGGGACAAAGGGTTACACCCGAACAATTTACGCTGCTGGCAGCCTTACATTATGAAGAGGGGTGCACACAGGGCAAACTTGCCGGGTTGGTAAACAGGGACAAGACCACCATCTCGCGTGTTATAGACAATATGGTAAAAAACGGGTTGGTCAAGCGA